>JAQVKV010000577.1 GCA_028694545.1 Zavarzinia sp.
CGCCCGTATCGGCGAGACTGCCCTCGAACAGGTCGGGGGCCGAGGCCAGCGTCAGCGGGCCGAGGGCGCGATCACCCATGTCGAAGGCCGCGACCGTCTCGGCGCCGGGAAGCAGGGCACGGGCGAAGGTGCCCGCCGGGCCGGCATGGGGACCGAGCAGGGAGAAGGGATCGGCGTGGGTGCCCGCGAGCAGTGCCGTGATGGCGGATTTCGGCGGCTTCAAGGCATCACCGGACCTTCCAGATCTCCCGGGCATATTCTCCGATTGTTCGATCGGAGGACAGCCAGCCGACGTTGGCAATGTTGCGGATGGTCGCGGCGTGCCATTCGCCCTGGTCCATCCAGTAGCGGTCGATGGCGCGTTGGGCGTCCTGATAGCTGTCGAAATCGGCGGCGACCATAAACCAGTCGCGCTCGTAAAGCTCTCCCATCAGGCCCGCATAGCGGTGCGGATCGTCGGGCGAGAAGACGCCGGAGGCGATGGCGCTCACCGCTTGGCGCAATTCGGGCGAACCCTCGATCAGCGCGCGGGGGTTGTAACCGTCGGCGCGGCGGCCGGCAACCTCGTCAGCGGTCAGGCCGAAGGTCATGATGTTCCGCTTGCCCACCCGATCGCGGATCTCGATGTTGGCGCCGTCCAGCGTGCCGATGGTCAGCGCGCCGTTCAGGGCCAGTTTCATGTTGCCGGTGCCTGACGCTTCCATGCCGGCGGTCGAGATCTGCTCCGACAGGTCCGCCGCCGGAATGATCCGCTCGGCCAGCGTCACATTGTAGTTGGGCATGAAAACGACCTTCAGCAGTCCGCCGACCGAGGGGTCGGCGTTGACGCGGCGGGCGATGTCGTTCGCCAGCTTGATGATCAGCTTGGCATTGTGATAGCCCGCCGCCGCCTTGCCGGCGAAGATCTTCACGCGCGGCACCCACTCCCGATAGGGGTGGCTGCGGATCTGGTCGTAGAGGGCGACCGTCTCGATCAGGTTCAGGAGCTGGCGCTTGTATTCGTGGATGCGCTTGATGTGCACGTCGAACAGGGCATCGGGGTCGGTCTGGATGCCTGTCACCTGTCTGATGTGCGCGGCCAGCGCCACCTTGTTGGCGCGTTTCACCGCGCCCACCCGCTCGCCGAGCGCGGCATCGCCGACCATGGGGTTCAGGTCGGATAGCCGTTCCGCGTCGTCGAGAAAGGCATCGCCGATCGCCTCGCGCAGGACGGCGACGAGACCCGGATTGCATTGATGCAGCCACCGCCGGGGTGTTACGCCGTTCGTCTTGTTGTTGATCCGGTCCGGATAGAGCGTATGGAGATCGGCGAAGACCGTCTTCTTCATCAGCTCGGTATGAAGGGCGGCCACGCCGTTCACGCTGTGAGAGCCGGCGAAGGCGAGGTTGGCCATGCGCACGTGGCGTTCGCCCCGCTCGTCGATCAGGGAGATGGCGGTGATCGCGCGTTCGTCCATGCCCTGTTTCCGGGCCTCGCGCAGGACATGGCTGTTGATCGCGTAGATCAATTGCATGTGCCGGGGCAGCAGGCGCTCGACCATGGGCAAGGGCCAGGATTCGAGGGCTTCGGGCAGCAGGGTGTGGTTGGTATAGGCGATGGTGCCCGTCGTCGCCTGCCAGGCCTCCTCGAAGGACAGGCCGTGCTCGTCGAGCAGCAGGCGCATCAACTCGGCGACGGCGATTGCCGGATGGGTATCGTTGATCTGGATTGCAGCCTTCTCGGCCAGGCTGCGCAGGTGGCCGTGCTGGCGGACGTGGCGGCGGACAATGTCCTGGATCGAGGCGGCGGTGAAGAAATACTCCTGTCGGAAACGCAATTCCTGCCCCGCCGTGTTGGAATCGGTCGGGTAGAGCACGCGCACCAGGGACTCGGCGCGGACCTGATCGGCCAGGGCTCCGGCGTGGTCGCCCGCGTTGAAGGCGTCGAGCCGGATGGGGTCCAGCGCGTTGGCGGTCCAGAGGCGCAGGGTGTTCACGCGCTTGCCGCGCCAGCCGACCACCGGGGTATCGATCGCGCTGGCCTCGACCTGCTCGTGCGGGTGCCAGGTGACCTTGCCGCCGTCGTCGACGACCTCGCCACCGAAGCCGACGAGGTAGGAACATTCCCGCCGGTCGAATTCCCACGGGTTGCCGTGGGCCAGCCAGGTTTCGGGCAGTTCCACCTGCCAGCCGTCGTCGATGCGCTGGCGGAACATGCCGTTGACGTAGCGGATGCCGTAACCGCAGGCTGGAATGTCGAGCGTGGCGAGGCTTTCCATGAAGCAGGCCGCCAGCCGGCCTAGACCACCATTGCCCAGCGCCGCGTCCGGCTCCAGTTCCTCGAGCGCGGCAAGATCGAGGCCATGGTCGCGCAGGGCCGCCGCCATCGCCGGTTCGAGGCCCATGTTCGACAGGGCGTCGCGCAGTAGGCGTCCGATCAGGAATTCGAGGGATAGGTAGTAGACCTGCTTGCCGTCGTCCGCCTCGGTGCGGCGGGTCGACTCGATCCAGCGGTCGATGATCGCGTCGCGCAGTGTAAGCACGGTCGCCGTGAACCAGTCGTGCGGCACTGCCGCGCGCTCGTCCTTGCCGAGGCGCCGGCGCAGGACTTCGACGATCCTGGTTTCCAGACTGGTTGTCGCCTGTTCGCTACGATCTGGCAAAGCCCGTATCTCCCCGCTTTCCGCCTCCCGGAAACGTTACGGTCGCCGGCGCATTTCCCCTTGAGGCGTAGGATAGAGCGGGCGATACGGGCAAGATGAATTGTATCCCCCTCGGGGGGAAGCGAAAGCCGTCAGGACCTGATCATGCCGATACATG
>JAQVKV010000578.1 GCA_028694545.1 Zavarzinia sp.
GGCTTGGCGCGCGGATCAAGTCGGCGGTGTCGACGGCGGGCGCGGACGGCTACACTCGCGCCGACGCCAACACGAAGGGTCGTGACGCGATGTATTCCGGTGCCAGTCCCCTGCTGACCGATCTCTACCAACTCAACATGTGCAAGGCCTATTTCGATCAGGGGCGGACGGCGACGGCGGTGTTCGAGCTTTTCGTGCGCCGCCTGCCGGCCCGGCGTGGCTTCCTGATGGCGGCGGGGCTCGAACAGGTGCTGGATTATCTGGAGACCTTGCGCTTTTCCGCCGCTGACCTCGACTTCCTGGCGCGTGACGGGCGCTTTCCGCCGGATTTTCTGCGTCGGCTGGAGGCCTTGCGCTTCACCGGCGATGTCGATGCCCTGCCCGAGGGCAGCGTCTTCTTCGCCGACGAGCCGATCCTGCGGGTGACGGCGCCCCTGCCCGAGGCGCAACTGGTCGAGACAAGGATCATCAACCTGATCCAGTACCAGACCCTGGTCGCCAGCAAGGCGGCGCGCTGCCGGCTGGCGGCACCCGGCCGGCTGCTGGTTGATTTCGGCCTGCGCCGGGCCCATGGCGCGGAAGCCGGGCTGATGGCGGCCCGCGCCAGTTACCTCGCCGGTTTCGCCGGCACGGCGACGGTGCAGGCGCAGCGTGACTTTGCCATCCCGACCTATGGGACCATGGCCCATTCCTTCGTCCAGGTGCACGACGAAGAGGCGGAGGCTTTCGAAGCCTTCGCCCGCGCCCGGCCCGACAATGTCGTCCTGCTGATCGACACCTATGACACCGAGGCGGCGGCCCGCAAGGTTGTCGCCCTCGCCCCACGGCTGCGGACGGACGGCATCATGGTGAAGGGCGTGCGTATCGACAGCGGCGATCTGGTCGACCTGTCGCGCCGGGTGCGCCTTATCCTGGACGAGGGCGGGCTGCCGGACGTCACCATCTTCGCCAGCGGTGGCCTCGACGAGGCGGACCTGCACCGGCTGCTGCGCGAGGGCGCCGCGATCGACGGTTTCGGCGTGGGCACGGCGCTCACCACGTCGGCCGACGTGCCATCCATCGATATCGTCTACAAGCTGCAGGAATACGCGGGTCTGGCGCGGCGCAAACGCTCCACCGGCAAGGAGACATGGCCGGGGCGGCGCCAGGTCTGGCGTCATTTCGACATGGACGGGCGGATGACCGGCGACGTGCTCTCGACCAGCGACGACCGCCAGGGCGGCAGGCCGCTGCTGCAACCCGTCATGCGGGCGGGGCGGCGTGTCGTCCCGTCGCCGTCACTGGCCGAGGTGCGGGAGCGGGCGGCTCATGATCTCGGCCAATTGCCGGAAGCGCTGGCGCGGCTGGACGAGGGGGCGGGCTACACGATCGACGTGGCGCCCCGTCTGCGCGCGCTGGCGGAACAGGTGGACCGTTTCATAGCGGCGCATTCCGGAAATTGACCGTCGTCCCGGCGCGAGCCGGGACCTTCATCCGGAAGGGGCCCCTCTCGTCACGCGATCCCGGCGTTCGCCGGGATGACGCTGGGGGAGATCACACCTCGTCCGGGACGTTGGCCGCCAGTTCGGCGAGCCAAGGCCCGGCGCCCGCGTCCGACGGGGCGCGCCAGTCGCCGCGCGGCGAGAGCGAGCCGCCGGACGAGATCTTCGGCCCGTTCGGCAGGGTGGAGCGCTTGAACTGGCTGGTGAAGAAACGGCCGAGGAATACTTTCATCCAGCGCTTGATCTCGGGCAGGGGGTAGGCCCGGCGCTCGGCCTCCGGCAGGCCGGCGGGCCAGTCGCCCGCGGCTTCGTCGTGCCAGGCGTGATGCGCCATATAGGCGATCTTCGAGGGTCGGAAACCGTAACGCGTGAGGTAATAGAGCGTGAAGTCCTGCAGGGCGTAGGGCCCGACCACCGCCTGGGTCGACTGGATCGGCTTGCCGTCGGTCGCGGGCACCAGTTCGGGCGAAATCTCGGTATCGAGAATGGCTTCGAGGATATGGGCCGTCGCCTCGCTCACGTCGCCCGAGGCGGCGACGAAGCGGATGAGGTGCTGGATCAGGGTCTTCGGCACCGAGGCGTTCACATTGTAATGCGACATGTGATCGCCAACCCCGAAGGTGCACCAGCCGAGCGCCAGTTCGGACAGGTCACCGGTGCCGACCACGAGGGCCCGTTGGTGATTGGCGAGGCGGAACAGATAGTCGGTGCGCAGGCCCGCCTGGACATTCTCGAAGGTGACGTCGTACTGCGGCTCGCCCCCGGCGAAGGGATGATTCAGGTCCATCAGCATCTGGCGCGCCGCCGGGCGGATGTCGATCTCGGCCCCGGTGACGCCCAGCGCCTTCATCAGCGCCCAGGCATTGGCCTTGGTCGCGTCGGAGGTCGCGAAGCCGGGCAGCGTATAGGCCAGCACCTGCGAGCGGGGCAGGCCGCAGCGGTCCATGGCCCGCACCGCGACCATCAGCGCCTGGGTCGAATCGAGACCGCCGGAGACGCCGATCACCAGATGTTCGAGCCCGGTCGCCTTCAGGCGCTGGGCGAGGCCCTGGACCTGGATGTTGTAGGCTTCGTAGCAATTCTCGCGCAGGCGTGTGGGGTCGGACGGCACGAAGGGGAAACGGGCGACCGCGCGGCGCAGGGCGACGGGCCCGGCCGGCGGCGCGAAGGTGAAGGCGACCACGCGAAAGGGCGGAAAGCGGCCCAGTTCATGGCGCGCGCAATCGACGAAGGAATTAACCCGCATGCGTTCCTGCCGGATGACGCCGAGGTCGATGTCCGCCGTCGCCATTTCCGAATCGACGGGAAAACGCGGTGT
>JAQVKV010000579.1 GCA_028694545.1 Zavarzinia sp.
GAAGACGCGGGAGACGAAATCCACATCCCGCGTCGCCATGCCGGTCTTGCCCTTGCCGCCCCGGCGCTGGGCGCGATAGGCGGCGAGCGGCACGCGCTTGATATAGCCGCCATGGGACACGGTCACCACCATGTCCTCGCGGGCGATCAGGTCCTCGTCCTCGAGATCGGCGGCATAGGCGACCACCTCGGTCCGGCGCGGGGTGGCGAATTCCGCCTTCACCGCGACGAGTTCGTCGCGCATGACGCCGAACAGCATGTCCCGGCTGCGCAGGATCGACAGCAGATAGGCGATCTTCTCGCCGAGCTGCTTCAACTCGTCGCCGATCTCGTCCCGGCCGAGCGCGGTCAGACGCTGCAGGCGCAGGTCGAGGATGGCGCGAGCCTGAACCTCGGACAGGCGATAGGTGCCGTCGACGGCGCCGGGGTGCCCGGTCTCCTCGACCAGACGCAGCAGGGCATCGACATCGGCCACCGGCCAGTCGCGGTTCATCAGGGCCTCACGCGCGCTCGCCGGGTCGGGCGAGGTGCGGATGACGCGGATGACCTCGTCGATATTGGCGACGGCGACGGCAAGGCCGGCCAGGATATGGGCCCGGTCGCGCGCCTTGTTCAGCTCGAAACGGGTGCGCCGCGTGATCACCTCTTCGCGGAATTCCACGAAGGCCTGGATCAGTTGCTTCAGCGTCATGGTCTGCGGCCGACCATGGTCAATCGCCAGCATCTGGATGCCGAAGCTCTGCTGCAAAGGTGTGTGTTTAAATAATTGATTCAAAACAACTTCAGCGATCGCGTCGCGCTTCAGCTCGACGACGACGCGGACACCGTCACGGTCCGATTCGTCGCGCAGTTCGGCGATGCCCTCGATCCGCTTGGAGCGCATCTCGTCGCCGATCTTCTCGAGCAGGCTCGACTTGTTGACCTGATAGGGGATCTCGGTCGCGACGATCGCCCAGCGGTCCTTGCGGATCTCTTCCACATGGGTGCGGGCCCGCATGAGCACGGAGCCCCGCCCGGTCAGATAGGCCTGGCGGGCACCGCCCCCGCCGATGATGAGGCCGCCGGTCGGGAAATCGGGCGCCTGCACGATGTCGATCAGGTTTTCGATCGGCACATGCGGATTGTCCATATAGGCAAGGCAGGCGTCGATCACGTCGCCCAGGTTATGGGGCGGGATATTGGTCGCCATGCCGACGGCGATGCCGCCCGCGCCATTGACCAGAAGATTGGGGAAACGCGCCGGCAGGACCACCGGTTCGCGCTCGCTGCCGTCGTAGTTCGGCTGGAAGTCGACCGTATCCTTGTCGATGTCTTCCAGCAGGGCATGGGCGGGCTTGCCCATGCGGATTTCGGTGTATCGCATGGCGGCGGGCATGTCGCCGTCCATGGAGCCATAATTGCCCTGACCATCGAGCAGCGGCAGGCGCATGGAGAAGGGCTGCACCAGCCGCACCATGGCCATATAGACCGCGCTGTCGCCGTGCGGATGGTATTTACCGATGACCTCGCCGACGATACGCGCCGACTTGCGATAGGCCTTGTTCCATTCGTAGCCGCTCTCGTTCATCGCATGGAGGATGCGGCGGTGAACGGGCTTCAGACCATCGCGCGCATCCGGCAGCGCGCGCGACACGATCACGCTCATGGCGTAATCGAGGTACGAGCGGCGCATCTCCTCTTCGATGGAGACGGGAGCGATATCCGAACCCGGGGGCACGGCGCCGCCCTTCGGCGCCCCTTCGTCCTCGGGTTCCGGCTGGTCTGCGGTATTGGGCTCGGTCAACTGGAATGCTTGCTATGGGCGCCGGTGATCGACGTCTGGGAGGGGCGGCCACGGGCCTTGTCCGTAACTGGACTGTAGCAACTCCGGCGGGGCCAATTCCAGAACGAAAAAACCGCTGGTAAGACATTGATTATATTATAGATTTTGACCCACCGCAGAGGGCGCCCGAACGCACCCCGGGGCCATCGGCGAGAATCGCCTGGAAGGCGCCCCGATCGCGGTCCGACACGGGCGGTGACAGGCCCTTGGCGACCGGGCATAATCGTCGCCGTACGGGGGACGCGCCGTACGGGGGACGCATGGTCGAAACCTTCCTGATTTCCTTCACCACGTTCTTCGCCACCATCGGCCCCGCCGATGTCGCCGTGCTCTTCGCCGCCCTGACCGGCAACAACACCGCCAGGGAGCGCCGCACCATCGCCCTCAAGGGCACGCTGCTGGCGGGCGGCATCATGATCATCTTCGGCCTGGTGGGCGAGCCCCTGTTGCGCCTGTTCGGCATCTCCCTGCCGGCGCTGCGGGTCGCGGGTGGCATCCTTCTGCTGCTCATCTCCCTCGACATGGTCTTCGTGCGCCACTCGGGCGGCAATTCGACCACTGCCGAGGAAGAGGAAGAAGCCCTGCGGCGCCCCGACATTTCCGTGGTGCCGCTGGCCACACCACTGATCGCCGGCCCCGGCGCCATCGGTTCCATGATCCTGCTCGCCTCCGCCAACAGCCATGATCCCTTGCGCGAGGCCATGATCTTCCTCGGCCTTCTGGCCGTGCTGCTGGCGGGCTACCTGATGATGCTGGCGGCAACCGGCGTGCAGCGCGTGCTGGGCGTCACCGGCGTTCATGTCATCAGCCGCATTTTCGGCGTGTTGCTGGCCGCCCTTGCCGTCCAGTTCGTCTTCGATGGCCTGAAGGGCAGCGGACTGTTCGGCTAGGCCAGCGCGCGGGGCTTCGGTGCTGGCCGGAGCAGACGGGCGAATTCGCGCCGGATCTGCTCGCCCCAGCGGTTCACGTCGTAGTCG
>JAQVKV010000580.1 GCA_028694545.1 Zavarzinia sp.
TGATGATGCCGACATCCTTGCCGCCGTCGGCCAGCACATGGCCCCAGGGATCGACGATCAGGGAATGGCCGAAGGTCTGGCGGCCATCCTCATGGGTACCGGTCTGGCCCGGCGCGATGACGAAGCAGCCGGTCTCGATCGCGCGGGCGCGGAGCAGGATGTGCCAATGCGCCTCGCCCGTGACCCGGGTGAAGGCGGCGGGCACGGCGATGATGTCGGCGCCCGCCTGCGCAAGGCGGCGATAGAGGGCGGCGAAGCGAAGATCGTAGCAGATGGTCATGCCGAGACGCGCGTCCTCGACCTCCGCCACCACCGCGTCCTCGCCCGGGCGATAGGCGGCGCTTTCGCGGAAGCTCTCGCCCTCGGGCAGGTCGACGTCGAACATGTGGATCTTGTCGTAGCGCGCCTTGATCGTCCCGTCCGGCCCGATCAGGAAGCCTCGGTTGGCCAGCCGCGCCTCGCCGATGTCGATCGGCAGGGAGCCGATGAGCAGATGGACCTTCAGCTCGGCGGCCAGCGCGCGGAAAGCGGCCAGGGCCGTATCCTCGTCCTCGGTGCGGATCTTGGGGCGCATGGCGCGCCTGTCCCGCTCCATCAGCGAGGTCATCTCGGGCGTCGCGATCAGGCGGGCGCCTTTCGCCGCCGCTTCGCGGATCAGGACGCTGGCGGTCGCGACATTGGCGGCGACATCGCGCCCGGCCGTGATCTGGACGCAGGCGACGGGCAGGATGGACATGGCACGCGGGCTCCGGGCCGGAAATCAGGACGCGATAAGATAAATCAGGACGCGGTCAGGAGCGTATCCAGCTTGCCCGCGTGATCAAGGGCATAAAGATCATCGCAGCCCCCCACATGGGTGCCGTTGATGAAGACCTGGGGTACGGTGCGGCGCCCGCCGGCCTTTTCCACCATCTCCTTGCGCTTGGCCGAGTCCATGGTCACGTCGATTTCCTTGTAGTCGACGCCCTTGTCCTGCAGCAGTTGCTTCGCGCGATAGCAATAGGGACAGATCTGGGTGGTGTAGATGGTGACGTCGGTCACGGCGAGTCTCCGGCTTTTGAACGCTTCTCAATAACGTGGTGCAGCGCAAAAAGATCCTCAAGCCCCTTCGCCGTCATGGATGACCCGCGCGACGGTCAGGACATCCACCCGCGCGGCGCCGGCGGCCAGCAGGGCACGGCAACAGGCGTCCGCCGTGGCCCCCGTGGTCATGACGTCGTCGATCAGCACGAGATGCCGGCCCGCCACCCTTGCCCGTGCCGCCTCGGGCACGGCGAAGGCGCGGGCGACATTGCGCAGGCGCGCCAGCCGGCCGAGTCGCCCTTGCGCCGGCGTCGCCCGCACTCGCGAGAGGACGCCGAACAGCACGGGTGGCCCGCCCTGCCCCGCGAGATGGCGCGCGAGTTCGGCCGACTGGTTGAAACGCCGGCGCAGGCGGCGGCGCCAGTGCAACGGCACGGGCACCAGGAAATCGGCCCCCGCCAGACAATCGCCGCCCGCCTGCATCATCAGCCGGGCGAGGCTGGGCGCAAGATCGAGCCGGTCCGCATGCTTGAAGCGCAGGAGAAGATCGCGCATGGGCCCGCCATAGCGCGCGACCGCCCGCGCCCGGTGAAAGCGGGGCGGATGGGCGATGCAGGCGCCGCAGCGCGTGTCCGCCGGCACCGGCAGCTCGAAGGGCAGGCCGCAGCATTCGCATCGGGGCGCCGAGATGAAGCCGACCTTCGGCCAGCAGCGCGCGCACAAGCGCCCGGGCGCATCCACCGGCGCGTCGCAGGAAAGGCACGACGGCGGCAGCAGGAAATCGAGCACCCTGCCCGTCCCGCGCCGCCAGATGTCGCGCAAGCCTCTCGCCGTCATGACCACATCGTGCCATATGAGGGGCCATGAGCGCAGCCCCTCCTCCCCCGTCGGCACCCGACGAAATGCTGGTGTTCGACCGTCGCGCGGTCGCCCGTAACCGTGGGCGCGCCGCCGCCACCCTGTCGCGCCACGACTTCCTCTTCGCCGAGATCGCCGAGCGCTTGGTGGACCGCATCCTCGACGTCAACCGCTCCTTCCCGCTCGCCGTCGATCTTGGCTGTCACGACGGCGTTCTCGGCCGCCTGTTGCGGGCGACCGGCCGGGTGGAGAGCGTGATCGCCACCGACCTGTCCCCCGCCCTGGCGCGCCTGGCCGATGCGCCACGCCTCGTGGCGGACGAGGAATGGCTGCCCTTTGCCGACCACAGTTTCGACCTCGTCGCCTCGGCCGGCTCGCTCCATTGGGTGAACGACCTGCCGGGCACGCTGGTCCAGATCCGTGACGCCCTGAAGCCGGACGGTTTCTTCGCCGCCTCCCTGCTGGGCGGCGGCACTCTGACCGAATTGCGCCAGAGTTTCCTGGCGGCCGAGGCCCGCGTCGAGGGCAGCGCCTCGCTCCATGTCTCGCCCTTCGTCGACCTGCGCGACGCCGCCGGCCTGATGCAGCGCGCGGGCTTCGCCATGCCGGTGGTCGACCTCGAGACGATCACCGTCACCTATGCCGACGTGCTCGGCCTGATGCGCGACCTGCGCGGCATGGGCGAGCAGAACGCGCTGGCGGCCCGGCGCCGCCCGCCACTGCGGCGCGAGACGATCGCCGCCCTGGCCGAGGATTATCACGCCCGCTTCGCCCTGCCCGACGGCCGCATCCCCGCGACCTTCGAGATCGTCACCCTGGCCGGCTTCGCGCCGGGCCCGGACCAGCCGGTGCCGAAACGGCGCGGCTCCGCCACCGCGCGGCTGGCCGAGGCGCTGGGCACCACCGAGATCGGCGC
>JAQVKV010000581.1 GCA_028694545.1 Zavarzinia sp.
GGCTCCATCTGGCGGCGGTATCGGGTCACGCTTATGATCGCGCCACCATGCGACCGCTGAACGCCCGTTTCGCCGATCTTGGCACGACGATCTTCACCGTGATGTCGGCCCTCGCGGTCGAACACGATGCCATCAACCTCGGCCAGGGCTTTCCCGACGAGGACGGCCCCCTCGACATCCGCGAGGCGGCGGCGCGGGCGGCGATCGAAGGCCCGAACCAATATCCGCCGATGATGGGCCTCCCGGCGCTACGCCAGGCGCTGGCCGACCATGACCGGCGCTTCTACGGCCTCGCCTACGACTGGGCGACCGAGACCTTGGTCACCTCGGGCGCGACCGAGGCATTGACGGCAGCCTTCCTCGCGCTGCTCGCACCCGGCGACGAGGTGGTGCTCTTCGAGCCGCTCTACGATTGTTACCTGCCCATCATCCGCCAGGCGGGGGCGGTGCCGCGAATCGTGCGCCTGCAGCCGCCCGAATGGTCGATCCCCGTGGACGAACTGCGCGCCGCCTTCGGGCCGCGCACCAAGCTCGTCGTGATCAACACGCCGATGAACCCGACCGGCAAGCTGTTCGACTCCGCCGAGCTCGGCCTGATCGCCGATCTCGTCCAGGCCAACGACGCCTATGTTCTCTGTGACGAAGTCTATGAGCACCTGGTGTTTCCCGGTGACCGCCACCTGCCGATCGCGACCCTGCCGGGCCTGCGCGAGCGTTCGGTCCGCGTCGGTTCGGCGGGCAAGACCTTTTCCCTGACCGGGTGGAAGGTCGGCTATCTTTCCGGGCCGGCGCCGTTGATCGGCGTGATCGCCAAGGCGCATCAGTTCCTGACCTTTACCACGCCACCCGCGCTGCAGATCGGCGTGGCGTTGGGCCTGCGCAAGCCCGATTCGTATTTCGATGGGCTGGGGGCGGCGCTGGCGGCCAAATGCGCGCGCCTGTCGGATGGCCTGCGCGGCGTCGGCTTCACTCCGCTGCCGGTGCGCGGCGCCTATTTCGTCACGGCCGACATCCGGGGCGTGGGACCCACGCTCGGCGACGTCGATTTCTGCCGCTGGCTGACGGTGGAGGCGGGGGTCGCGGCCGTTCCCGTCTCTGCTTTCTATGATCAGGCGGAGGCGCCGCCCCATCTCGTCCGATTCTGTTTCTGCAAGCAGGACACCGTTCTCGACGCGGCGATCGAGCGCCTGCGGGCCCGGCTGCGCTCCGCCGCCTGAAATCCTGTGCGGCCATGGCCGACTGTGCTTGACGGGAGAGTTCGGGCAGCGTATACGCACGGCCTCTGCGGCGGGTGTAGCTCAGTTGGTTAGAGCGCCAGATTGTGGCTCTGGAGGTCGTGGGTTCGAGACCCATCACTCGCCCCAAATTCCCTGAACATTTGGTCTTCGCGGCACGGCGCCATTTGGCGTCTTGGCCGTATTCATGACCGCCTGTAGCCTGACGCCATGCGCGCCGGCACAGTCTTCCCATGTATCTGACGACGAGCGGCAACCACATCCTCGATGCGGCTGGCCGGCCCTTCCGTCTGGTCTCCGTGTCCTGGTACGGGGCGAACGAGGATGCCTTCGTGCCGCATGGTCTTTGGGCCGTGAACTGGCGCGACGCGCTTGATTCGATGAAGGCCATGGGCTTCAACAGCCTGCGCCTTCCCCTGTCGGGAGTGCTGGCGGACAGTCTGATGCGCTGGCCGAAGCGGGGCGTGATCGATTTCGCGCGCAATCCCGATCTTGTCGGGCGAAATGCCCACCAGATCCTGCGTCTGATTCTCGACCGCTGCGCCGAGATCGGCCTGCGGGTGATTCTGGACATGCACCAGCGCACCGAGACCTCAGGCATCGACGGCGATCCCTTGGGTTCGAGTGGCCTCGGCCATTGGGTCGACCTGTGGCGCCGGTTGGCGGGGGCCTATGGCGGGCATCCGGCGGTGGTCGGGGCCGAACTCTACAACGAGCCCCACACGCTCGATTGGGGGACCTGGGCCTCCTATGTAGAGGCTTGTGGCGATGCCGTGCACCAGATCGCACCCCATTGGCTGATCTTCGTGCAGGGGGTCGCCACCCATGACGGCGTCACCTATTGGTGGGGCGGCAACCTGCGCGGTGTCGCCGAGCGGCCCGTGGTGCTGCGCCAGCCGGACCGGTTGGTCTATGTCGCTCATGATTACGCCCATACCTCGGGAGGGGCGCCCTGGCTGCGCAGCCTCGTCAACCGGGTGGCGGATTATCCCGCGAATCTGATCGAAATCTTCCGCGCCAACTGGGGCTTCGTGTTCGAGCGGGGATTCGCGCCGCTATGGATCGGCGAGTTCGGCGGCAGCTTCGGCTTCGATGACCGGGACGGCACGCTCGCCCCGGCATCCTGGCCGGATTACCTGCACGAACGAGCTTGGCTCGAAGCCCTGCTGCGCTTCTGCGCTCCCGAGGGGCACGAGGGCATCTCCATGGGCTATTGGTGCTGGAACGGCGGCGGTGGTCAGCCCTATGGCCTGACGGACGCGCGCTATGTGCCGCAGGCCGGCAAGCTCGCCCTGCTGCGATCCCTGCTGAAAGCGCGGGGCTGACGTGCCGCGGTTGACCGGCGTCGTCGTTTGTGAGACTCGGGGCGGGCGAAGCGGCCGGCATGCGGCGGGCGCCGCTTCCCCGAAGGATCCTGCGCGATGATCGAGCTTGCCCGGAATCCGCTGGTCGAATTGCCGGAGCGGCGCGACGGCATCGTCTTTGCGTTTCACATGGTCGAGGGGCTGGGACGGCGTCTTGTCGGCTGGGAAGCGGTCGAGACGGCGCTGGCGGACCCGTC
>JAQVKV010000582.1 GCA_028694545.1 Zavarzinia sp.
CCTGTGGTCGCGTCGAAGCCGATGGCGAAGATCACCACGTCGACCGGATATTCCTGGCCCGAGGTGACGATCCCCCGCGCCGTCAGGCGCTCGATCGGCGTCGCGCGGACATCGACCAGCTCGACATTGTCCTGGTTGAAGACGTCGAAATAATCGCTCTCGAAGGCGAGGCGCTTGGTCGCGATCGGGTGATCCTTGGGACACAGGAGTTCGGCGACCTTGGGATCCTTCACCCGTTCGCGGATCTTGCCGCGCACGAATTCGGCGAGATCATCGTTGATCGCCTGGTCCGTCAGCACGTCGGCATAGGATGACACCAACAGCGGCCAGCCGGTCCCCTGCCACAGACGGTCGAACTTCGCCCGGCGCTCCTAGGCCGGGACGGCGGCGCCCGAAACCTCGGGCGGCTCGAAGGGAATGCCCATGAAGCTTTCCCGGCACCCCGCGCGCAACTCGGCATGGTTTTCCGCGATCCAGGCCCGACGCTCAGGCGAAACCGGTTCATTGCCCAGCGGCAGGGCGAAATTGGGCGTACGCTGGAACACGGTCAGGTGCTTTGCCTGCTTCGCCACTTCCTGGATGACCTGAATGCCGGTCGAACCCGTGCCGATGACGGCGACGCGCTTGCCGCTCAGGTCCACCTCGTGGTGGGGCCAGCGGCTGGTCGTATAGATGTCGCCGGTGAATTCCGCCATGCCGGCGAATTCGGGCGGGGTGGGAACCGACAGGTTGCCGCTGGCCGCGATGAAGAAGCGCGCCGTACAGGTCTCGCCGTCATCGGTGGTGACGGTCCAGTGCTTGTCCTCGTCGCTCCAGACCGCGCTGGTCACGCGCGTATCGAACGTGAAGCTGCGGCGGACATCCAGCGTGTCGGCGACGAATTCGAGATAGGCGAGGATCTCGGGCTGGGATGCGAAGCGTTCCGACCATTGCCAGCGCTTCTGGATCTCTTCCGAGAAGGAATAGGAGTAATGGATGGATTCGATGTCGCAGCGCGCGCCGGGATAGCGGTTCCACCACCAGGTGCCGCCGGGCCCGCCCGCCGCCTCGAAGCCCTTGACGTCCAACCCCAGCTCGTCGCGGAATTTGTGCACTGCGTACAAACCGGAAAAACCCGCGCCGACGATGACGACGTCATGATGTCTGGGCATTTCGCCTCCCTCCCCGATATTTTTATCCGTGGTGGAGAAAATCTGGCAAAATTTACGGCCGTCGTCTTCGGGCGAATGGATAGATCGCAAGCCCGCTTTTGACCATTTGGCGCAAAACCACCATGACTGACACGACCACCGACAGCGACCTCGGCCCCTGGATCCGCCAGGTCGCGGCCGCGCTGCGGCCCGAAGCCCACCGGATCGGCGGCGGTGTCGCGCGCCATATCGCGGCGCGCATGCCCGAGGTCGAGGGCCAGGGCGCGGCGGAAACCGTGCTCGTGACCTGCCGGGCCAATACCTCCGTCATCCTCGACAATCTGATGCGGGGCGTGCCGATCGACGGCACCGTCCCGACCGACGAAGTGATCGCCCTGACGCGGGATCTGGTGAAACAGGGCCTGTCGGGCACCTTCGTCTTCCGCGCCTATCCGATCGGCATGCAATATCTGATCGAGCAATGGGCGAAAGGCGTGCGCGACCACGGCCCGAGGGGACCGGCCGCGATCGAGGTCGCCCGGATCGGCACCTCCTACATGCTGGACTGGCTGGACCTCGTCACCTCGCGCCTGGCCGAGGAACATCGCCTGGAACTCGAACGCCTGGCCCGCGAACGCTCCCTCAACCTCGTCGACGGGGTGCGCCGCGTGCTGGACGATCCGGCGACCGATGTGGAAGCCGCCTCGGCCCGCCTCGCCTATCCCCTGAAGGGCCGCCATGTCGCGATCATCCTGCGCGAGGATGCGGGGCGCACCGGTGCGGCGGTCTCGGTGGAAGCCCTGATCCAGGACTGGGCGGAGGCCCTGCGCGCGGACCACAGCCTCGTCGTCCGGGTCGATACGCGGACCAGCTGGTGCTGGCTGGCGCTTCGCCCCGGCCCCTTGCGCAACGGACCGGCGATGCCCGATTCGGTGGTCGCCGGGATCGGCCGCCCGGCCGCGGGGGCCGCCGGCTTCGCCCGCAGCCACCGCGAGGCGGCGGATGCGCTGCGTGTCGCCGAACAGATCAAGGGGGCGGAAAGCGCCGCCATCCGTTTCGACGACGTCATTCTCGCCGCCCTGTGCTCGACCGACCCGGGCCGGACCGACGCCTTCGTCCGGGAAGAGCTGGGCCCGCTCGCCACGGACGATCCGGCGGCCCGACGACAGCGCGAGACCCTGGAGGCCTTCTACGCCGCCAATTGCAACTACCGCTCGGCCGCCGCCGCCCTTGGCCTGCACCACAATACGGTGCGCTATCGTCTCGAACAAATCGAGACGGCGCTGGGCCACCCGGTCGGGGAACGCCGCCTGAACCTCGAGATGGCGCTCCACCTCGTCGGCATCTTCGGCGTGCCCTAGACCGGCTCAAGGAAGAAGGCGATCAGGCTCTTCATGTCGATCGCGGCGGACATCACCGTGCGGCCCGAGCGCGCATCGGCCGCGACCCGGGCGGCGAGATCGCCGAGGTCGTCGCAATCGACGTCGTAGAGGGCGAGATAACGCTCCCCAAGGCCCTCGGGGTCGAGGAAGGGCAGGCTCAGGCGGAAGCGCTCCGCGCCGAAGATGCCCGGAATGGCGATGACATCCGGCACGTGGCGGCCGTCGTACCAGGCGTTGAATTCGTCTTCCATCCCCATGGTCGGGCGCGACAGGGCGACGAAGA
>JAQVKV010000583.1 GCA_028694545.1 Zavarzinia sp.
TCTCCCCGGAATTCCATGGTGAAGTTCCTGACCGACCGGGGCCACACCGTCTTCATGATCTCGTGGAAGAACCCGGACGAGGGCGACCGGGACATGGGCATGGAGGATTACCTGAAGCTTGGCGTGATGGCGGCGATGGACGCCGTTTCCGCCATCGTGCCCGGTCAGAAGATCCATGCCGCCGGCTACTGCCTGGGCGGCACCCTGCTGTCAATCGCCGCCGCCGCCATGGCGCGCGACGAGGACTTGCGTCTGGCCTCGATCACCCTGCTCGCCGCCCAGACCGATTTCACCGAACCCGGCGAGATCGCTCTCTTCATCAACGAAAGCCAGGTCACCTTCCTCGAAGACATGATGTGGCAGCGCGGCTATCTCGATTCGAAGCAGATGGCCGGCGCTTTCCAGATGCTGCGCTCCAACGATCTCGTGTGGTCGCGGATCATCCACGATTACCTGCTCGGCCAGCGCGAGAAGATGATCGACCTGATGGCCTGGAACGCCGACGCGACGCGCATGCCCTACAAGATGCACAGCGAATACCTGCGTCACCTGTTCCTCGAGAACGCGCTGGCCACGGCCCATTTTAAGGTCGGCGGCCATTCGATCTCCCTGACCGACATCCGGGCGCCGATCTTCGCCGTTGGCACCGTGACCGACCACGTGGCGCCCTGGCGCTCGGTCTACAAGATCAAGCAGCTGACGGATACCGACGTCACCTTCCTGCTGACCAGCGGCGGCCACAACGCGGGCATCGTGGCGGGGCCGGAAAACCCCCGCCGCCACTACCAGATGGGTAGCCATCGCGAGGCCGACCGCCACGTCTCGGCCGACAGTTTCCTTGCCAAAACGCCGCGTCATGAAGGCTCGTGGTGGCCGGCCTGGGCGGAATGGGTTGAAACGCTGCAAGCCAATCGCGCCCGTGTCGCGCCCCCCAAGATGGGCAATGCGAAGGCGGGTTATGCGCCCCTCGAACCGGCCCCGGGCTCCTATGTCCACCAGTCCTGAGTTGCTTGCCGGCCTTCTCAAGGGGAAGGTCGGGCTCGTCACCGGCATCGCCAACGGCTCCTCCATCGCCGCCGGCTGCGCCCGTATGTTCCGCAGCGCAGGGGCGGATCTCGTCCTGACCTATCTGAACGAGAAGAGCCGGTCCTATGTCGCGCCCGTCGCGGAGGAGGTCGGGGCCGAACTCCTGCTGCCCATGGACGTGACCGACGACGCGGCCCTCGCAGCCGTCTTCGACTCGATCCGGAAGACGCACGGCAAACTCGACTTCCTGCTGCATTCGATCGCCTTCTGCCCGAAGGACGACCTGCATGGACGCGTCGTCGACTGCTCGCGAGAGGGTTTCTCGACGGCGATGGACGTTTCCGTCCATTCCTTCATCCGCATGGCGAAACTGGCCGAACCCCTGATGGTGGACGGCGGCTGCCTCCTCACCGTGTCCTATTACGGCGGCGAACAGGTGGTCGACCATTACAACATCATGGGGCCGGTGAAGGCGGCGCTCGAAGCTTCGGTCCGTTACCTCGCGGCCGAGATGGGCCCGAAAGGCATTCGCGTCAACGCCGTCTCGCCCGGACCGCTGAAGACCAGGGCCGCTTCCGGCATCGACCATTTCGACGAACTGGTCGAAGCGGCCCGGAAACGGGCACCGGCACGCCGCCTCGTCTCCATCGAGGAAGTGGGCGCCATCGCCCTCGGCCTCGTCTCCGGCTTTTCGAGTGGTGTCACGGGTAATATCGCTTTCGTCGACGGCGGCTATCACGTCGTCGATTGAAGCCCCAGTCGCCTGCAAGGCGACGGTGATGTAACTGAAGCGCCTGCAAGGCGACGGTGATGTAACTGAAGCGCCTGCAAGGCGACGGTGATGTAACTGAAGCGCCTGCAAGGCGACGATCATGTGGCTAAGCAGCCGGGAGGGCGACGATCATGTGATTGTCCCAGAGAGCGTCATGGGCAAGCTCACCCGGCAGGGATCGGATGGTCTCCGTCGGGCGGACCACCGCGATGCCGCCGTGGCCGCCCGCCATGTAGAAACGCCCCGGGTGCCCCGGATCGGCGGCGATCGGGCAGACGTCCGACAGGCTACGCTCGCCGACGAAGGCGCCATCCGCATAGCGGAAGAACACGGCCCGTCCCCCGCGCGGGCTGGTCATGCCGAAGATCTCGCCATTCTCGTCGCTGGCCATGCTGCCGAAATACTGGCGCAGGTCGCGCAGGGTCTCGCGCGGGAAGTCGAGCAATTGCACTGCCCCGTCCGGCCGCAGGATGCCCGCCAGCGGCACGGCGTCATGGGCCGGGCCCTCATATTGCATGGCGAAGGCGGCACTGCCGTCCGCGCCGATGGCGAGATGGCGGATGGAAAGCTGGAACAGCTCGGGCGTCAGACGGTGCTGACGAGCAATCGATCCCGTCCCGACATCGATCACGGCGAGCGACGAATCCATCCCATCGAGGTTCAGCTTGGCGCCGGGCGCGTCCGGATGAGTGAGGATGCCGCCATTGGCGACGACGGCGAACCGCCCGCCCGGCAGCATGCGCACGTCGTGCGGATCGAGCCCCCCGCTCTCCCATTCCGCGACACGCCTGTAACCGCTGGCGACTTCATAGACGCCGAGCAGGCCGCGCTCCCCCTCCCAGTCCGTCTCGGTGGCGAGGAAGAGCTTTCCGTCCGGCGTGTGAATTCCGTGACCGCACAGGTGCCGCCCCTCGGGCACGGACAGACGGTCCGTGATCTCACCCGTCGCCATGTCGACGACAAAGGCGAAAAGCCCCGGACGCCGGCCGAG
>JAQVKV010000584.1 GCA_028694545.1 Zavarzinia sp.
TGTGGGGGGTGGAAAGATTTCAGGCCTGTGGGTTTGATCGGCAGATGGATGAATTCTTGCACACGCCATGCCTGATGTTGCATCGCGAAGATAATAAGTAAGCGAACTAGATTGATGCATCTCAATGCGCTCTCGGCGCCTTGTGGCGATTGTGGCGACCTTGCCGCAACACGGTCCGCGAGGAGAGCCTTTCATGACCCCGACGATCCCCCTGGATCTGATCGCCCCCATCTACAACCCGGCGACCTTCACCCGCCCGGACGAGGTCGACCGCATCTTCGAGCGTCTTCGTCGTGAACATCCGCTCGCAGTCGCGGACGTCCCGGGTTACGATCCGCACTGGATCGTGACGAAATACGAGGATGTGCGCGAGATCAGCCGCCAGGACGAATTGTTTCACAGCGGCGATCGCTCGAAGATGCTGGTTTCCCAGGCGGGCGAGCAATTGATCAGGCAGTTCACCGGGGGCTCGTCCAACATCTTCAAGATGCTGGTGCATCTGGATCCGCCGGAGCACGGGAAATATCGCGCGGTCACGGGCGACATGTTCAAGCCGCAGTCGATCGCCCTGTTGCAGGAGCAGGTGCGCAAGACCGCGCGTCATTTCGTCGACGATCTGGCGGCGCGGGCGCCGGCCTGTGATTTCGCCGCCGATGTCGCCTTCTTCTATCCCCTGCGGGTCATCTGCAACGTCATCGGCATCCCGGAAGAGGATCACGCCAGGATGCTGCGCCTGACCCAATGGTTGTTCAGCTATGCCGATCCGGAGCTGCATCGTCCCGGCGCCGACCCTACCGACCCATTGGAACACACCCTGACCTGGAAGATGGTCTATGACGAGTTCAACAGCTACTACTCCGACGTGATCGAGGATCGTCAGCGGCAGCCGCGCGCGGATTTCGCGACGGCCGTGGTCAACGGCCGGATCGATGGCCAGCCCATGGATCATCGGGCGATGGTGTCCTATCTGGTCATCGCCTCGACGGCCGGCCACGACACCACCTCCGCTACCACCGGCATGTCGATGTGGGTCCTGGCCCAGCGCCCAGACCTTCTCGCCCAGCTCAAGGCCGATCTTTCCCTGGTGCCGGCTTTCATCGAGGAATCGATCCGTTGGACGACGCCGGTGAAGCATTTCGTCCGCTCCGCGACGACGGATTACATCTTGCGCGGCCAGAAGATCGCCAAGGGCGATCTTCTGTATCTCTCCTACATCTCGGCCAATCGGGACGAGGAGATTTTCACCGATCCCTACAGCTTCCGTCTGGATCGCAAACCCAACCGCCATATCGGCTTCGGCTATGGCGGGCATATCTGCCTCGGGCAGCATCTGGCCCGGCTGGAGATGAAGACGTTCTGGGAGGAACTGCTGCCGCGCCTCGACAGTGTCGAGCTGGATGGGGAGCCGAAGCTCGCCGTCGCTGATCTGGTGTGCGGGCCGAAGTCGATCCCGGTCCGCTTCCGCATGCAGTGAAGGGGAGGCGACGATGAACGCGGAAGCGCCCTATCGCCTGTGGCAATGCGGTACCTGCGGCGACATCTACGACGAGGCGTAAGGATTGCCCGACTTCGACATCGCGCCCGGCACGCGGTTCGAGGACCTGCCCGAGGATTGGGTCTGCCCCCTGTGCGGGGCGGCGAAATCGTCCTTCAGCCTTCTGCCGGACTGAAGGGGATGGGAGGCATGGGGTATATGGAAACGGTGGACCTGGTCCGCCAGCATCTGATCGACCCGGCGGTGTGCTTCCGCTGCGACGCCTGCGAATCCGTATGCCCGACGGGCGCGATCAGCCACGAGGACAATTACGTCATCGACCATGAACGCTGCGATGGTTGTGGAACCTGCGTCGACAATTGCCCATCCGGCGCGGCGGACAGCTGGCGCTGGGTCAGGCCCGATGCCATTCATGATGTCGCGGCACAATTGGCATGGACGGAGCTGCCTCCTGAAGCCATGACGGCGGTGCCGCCGCCCGCAACCGGGAGGGCCCAGGGCCCGATAGCCCCGCCGGGCGCGGCGGCGCCCGCCCTTCACCTTTTCGACGCGGCCCGGCCCGCGCTTGCCACGCTGCTCTCCAACCAGCGGGTCGCCGGCGCCGCCGCGGACGACGAGGTCCGCCATCTCGTGTTGCGGTTCGAGCATGGGGCTTTTCCGGTCCTGGAGGGGCAGACCCTGGGTATCCTGCCGCCGGGGCTCGACGCCCATGGCCATCCCCATTTCGCCCGGGCCTATTCGGTTGCCAGTGCCCGGGACGGCGAAAATCCCGGCCAAGGCGATGTCGCCCTGACCGTGAGGCGCGTCACCAGGGACCGGGCGGGGGCGCCGATGCGGGGCGTCGCCTCGAATTATCTGTGTGACCTGGCGCCCGGGGCCACCTTGCAGGTCACGGGACCTTTCGGCGCCAGCTTCCTGATGCCCGGCGATCCGGCCACCCGCCTGGTCATGATCTGCACGGGTACGGGCGTCGCGCCGATGCGCGGCATGATCCAGCGGCGATCCCGGCTCGCCGCCTCGGGGCCGATGCTCTTGTTCTATGGCGGGCGCAGCCGCGCCGATCTGGCCTATCTTCCGATGCTCGAGGCCATGGGGCCCGGCAGGCTGGACCTGCGGCTTGCCCTGTCGCGCGAGCCCGGGCAGTCACGGCGCCATGTGCAGGATCTCCTGCCGGCGGAAGGCGCGCGCCTCGCCGCCTTGCTGACCGACGGCAGAACCTGTCTCTACCTCTGCGGACTGCGTGGTCTCGAAACGGGGGTCGCGGAGGCCTTCACCCGGATCGGCGGGGGGCATG
>JAQVKV010000585.1 GCA_028694545.1 Zavarzinia sp.
CCGATCTTGGCGATGGCGAGCGGGAGCTGGAGAATCTCTCGAAGGTGATCGAGGAAGCGGCGGCGCTTGCCCTCGTCGGCGCCAAGGAGCAGCAGGTGGACGTGCGCTTCCAGCTCGACCCCGCGGCCAACGAGGTCTTCGTCGACCGGGTGCAGATCCAGCAGGTCCTGCTGAACCTCATCCGCAACGCGATCGAGGCGATGCAGGATGCCGCGAAGCGCAGCCTGTTGATCTCGACCAGCCGGCGCGAGGACGGCCAGGCCCTGATCAGCGTCGCGGATACCGGCAGCGGCCTCGCCGAAGAGGTCCGGCAGCGCCTGTTTCATCCTTTCCTGACGACGAAACCGCAGGGCATGGGTGTTGGCCTGTCGATCTCGCGTTCTATCGTCGATTCCCACGGCGGCCGCATCTGGGCCGAAGCCAATGTTCCGAACGGTACCATCTTCCGCTTCACCCTGCCCCCCATTCCGACAGAAGGTGTAGCCGATGAGCAATGAGATACTGGTTCATCTCATCGACGACGATGAAAGTGCGCGCGACAGCCTGGCCTTCATGCTGGAGGCGTCCGACTATGATGTGCGGACCTATGAGGCGGCGCCGGCTTTTCTCGAGGCGCTGCCGGGCATCGTGCCCGGATGCATCATCACCGACGTGCGCATGCCCGACATGACAGGGATCGAGCTGGTCCACCGCCTGAACGCGCTGCAGGTCACCATGCCTGTAATCGTGATCACCGGCCATGGCGACATTCCGCTGGCGATTGAAGCGATGCGCGCCGGCGTCGTCGATTTCATCGAGAAGCCGTTTTCCGAGGACCGGCTGCTTGAAGCCCTGAGCATGGCGGCCGACCGCATCGCCCCGACGACGGCCCGGAATGACCGCCAGGTCGTGATCGATCGCATCGAGACCCTGTCCGAGAGGGAACGGGAAGTGCTGGATGGCGTCGTTGCCGGGCGGGCCAACAAGGTGATCGCGCGTGACCTTGGCATCAGCCCGCGTACGGTCGAAATCTATCGCGCCAAGGTGATGACGAAGATGCAGGCGGACAATCTGGCCGCCCTTGTGCGCATGACCCTGGCCGCGCGGGCCTGAACGGCCGGATCGCCCGAGGTCAGATCAGCGCCCTGATCTTGCGGCTGAGGGCATCCGTCATCAGCGGCTTCTCGACGATGGCGGCGCCCATCATGCGCGCCCGGCGCCGGCAATGGCGGTCGGGTCCGGTGGTGATCAGGATCGCCGGCGCCTTGGCGCCGCGCCGGCGCAGTTCCGCCAGCAGCTCCAGCCCGTCGAGCGGCGCCAGCATGTAGTCGATGACGAAGCACCGGGCATCCGTCAGGTCGGCGGCGTCGAGCACGCCTTCCTCGCCGAGGAAGGCGCGTGTCGCATAGCCTTCCGTATCGAGGGCGAAGGAGAGCGCGTCGAGCAACGCCGCGTCGTCTTCAATCAGGACGATGCAGGGGCGGGCGGACATGCCGCTATCGGGGACGACTCTCGTATCCATGGCGCAGATATTGGCCATATCCCGTCGTCGTGCCCTTGATCCAGAGCAAAACAGGGGCATACGTATTTACCCTTAAGGGGACTTCCTTATGCGCGCGCCCTGAATTTCGCCGCGCGGGGCTTGGGCGTAAATCTACATCCGCCAGCGAGATTAAGAACCGCCCCGGAAGGATTTGCCCCATGTACGCCCAGCAGATCGTCGCCGTCGCCCCCACCACCGCCGCTGCCGTGTTTCCCCTGCACGCCCCTGCGGTCGAAGGCGGTCTGCCCATGGACGTCGGACAGGTGATGCACTTCGCGCGCGGCGCGGAAATCTTCGGTCAGGGCGAGAAGGCCGACTGCCTCTACCGGGTGGTGTCGGGCTGGGTGCGGACCTATCGCATCCTGCGCGACGGCCGTCGACAGATCGAAGGCTTCCATCTCGCTGGCGAGTATTTCGGCATCGAGGGTGGGGCTACCCACCGCTCCGCTGCCGAGGCCCTGGGCGCCGCCACCGTGCAGGTGGTGCGCCGCTCGACCCTCAACGAACTGGCCGCCCGCCGGGGCGACGTCGCCGCCACCCTGTTCCACCTGGCGATGCTGGGTCTGCAGCGCAGCCGCGAGCATATTGCCATGCTGAGCCACAAGACGGCCTGCGAACGGGTCGCCGGCTTCCTGCTCGACATGGCGGAACGGGCCGACGCGGCGAAGGGGTTCGAGCTGCCGATGAGCCGCCAGGACATCGCCGATTATCTGAGCCTGACCATCGAGACCGTCTCCCGCACCCTGAGCCAGCTGCAGGCCGACGGGTTGATCGACATCCCGCGTTCGCGCAACATCGTGCTCCGCGACCGGGAAGCGCTCGAGGACATGTGCGAGTAATTTGAGCGCAAGCCGGCGGTAGCCGTCGCCGCCCGCACCCCCCATAGTCCCCGCCGGCTTCGATGGCGGGATGGTGGAGGGCATATGCGACAACGGATGGCGGCAGCGGACTGGGGGTTGCTCGGTCTGCTCTCCCTGCTCTGGGGCGGTTCCTTCTTCTTCACGGCTGTCGCCGTGCGCGAATTGCCCGCCTTCACCATCGTCGCCCTGCGAGTCGGTATTGCCGCGCTGGCCCTATTGGCCGTTCTCGTCCTGCGCGGTCGGCGCCTGCCCTGGAGCCGGCCCTTCCTCGCCGCCTATCTCGGCATGGGGATCCTCAACAATATCGTGCCCTTCTGCCTGATCGTTACCGGGCAGGGCTGGATCGCCAGCGGTCTCGCCGCGATCCTGAACGCGACCACGCCACTCTTCGCCGTGATCGTCGG
>JAQVKV010000586.1 GCA_028694545.1 Zavarzinia sp.
CGCCGTCAAGGCGCTGCACGAGGTCGACGATGCCTGGGAAGTGGGGCTCTCGCTCGGCTGGCGGGTCCAGGACCCGGCCAATTCCCGTAACAGTTTCCGGGTCGGCCTTGACCTGCTGCAGGACGTCTCCAGTGCCCATGGCGGTTTCGTCGCGGATCTGACGGCAGTCTATCGGCAGGCAGTCATGGGCCGTCTCGACCTCGGCGTGCTCGCCGGCGTCACTTATGCCAGCGGCGCCTATATGGACGAATATTTCGGCGTATCGGCGGCCGACGCGGCGGCCAGCGGCCTTGCCCAATATGGCGCCAACGGTGGCATCCGCGACTTGCGCCTGATGCCGCTCGCCGTGCTCCATCTCGACGACCATTGGCGGCTCGGCGCCAGCGCCGGCTGGCAGCGCCTGATCGGCGACGCCGCCGACAGCCCGATCGTCAAGGACAGGGGCGACGAAAACCAGTTCGTCGCCTCGATGACCATGGCCTATGCATGGTAACGGCGAAGGGCGAAGCGCCCGCGTATCAGGACACGCCCGCGTATCATTGGGGGCCGCGCGCCTATGGCGTCGGCGAATTGCGGGCCGACCGTATCGTGCATCTTCTGGGCGTCGGTTTCGCGGTGGCGGGCAGCATCACCCTGCTCGTCCTCGTCCTCGCCTTCGGTGATGGCGGCGCGGTGGCGGCGGTTGCACCCTACCTGGTCGGGCTCAACGCCATGCTGCTCTGTTCCGCCGCCTACAATCTTACCCGGCCATCGGCCAGGCGCGAGATGCTGCGTCGTTTCGATCACGCGGCGATCTTTGTCATGATCGCCGGCACCTATACGCCTTTCACCACGCGTTATCTCGACGGCGCCTGGGCGATCGCCATCACCGCCACGATCTGGGGCATCGCGCTCGTCGGCGTCGTCGTGAAGATCGCCTTTCCCCGTCGCTTCGAGCGACTCTCGATCGGCGTCTATCTCGGCCTCGGATGGTTTCTGGTCATCCCGATCCAGCAATTCATGGACACGGTCGAGCCGTCGACGGCGATCCTGATCGGCATCGGCGGCCTGCTGTTCTCGGTCGGCACCCTGTTCCACCTGTGGCATCGCCTCGCCTATCAGAACGCCATCTGGCACGGCTTCGTGCTGGCGGCGACGGCCTGCCACTACGCGGCCGTGATGCGGGCCATGGCATTCGGGCTGGGATCTGGAACGGCCTGAGGATAGATGGCGGATTCTTCCCGATATGGATGCATCATTCGGGCGGAATTCATGAAGCTTGCCGAAAAATTTACCAATGCCGGGTCAAATTGAGCCAGATGCGGTGTGAATCGAGGCTGATGGGCGCTTAGTCTGTGCCCAGGCCAGTCGGGGACAGTCCATGCGTTTGACGAGATCCAGGGCACGCGTGCCAGCCGAGACCGCCCTGCCGGCGCCGGCGGTGGCGGCGGTGCCGGGCGAAGTGCCGCGAAAGGGCAGGGGGGAGCGAGGGGCGTCGGCGATCATCTTCGCCATCACCCTGCCGATCCTGATCGTGATGATCGCCTTCGTTGTCGACTTCGGCTACGCCTACTATTCCAAGCAGCGGCTACAGGACGCGCTGGACCTTGCCGCGATCGCGGCAGCGCGTGAACTCAGCGAGACAGGCGACGTACGCGCCAAGGCGCAGACGGCGGCCCTCGGGGTGCTGCAATCCAACGGCTACGATGCCGTCGTCGTCAATACGTTCAGCTTCGGTCGTTACGACCGGCGGCGGGCCCTGCTCGATCGTTTCGTCGCCGAGGGAGCCGGCGCCACCGATACACCAACCGCGGTCCGCATCGAAGGCACGTCGGAGTCGCCGCGTTTCTTCTCGCGGATCATCGCTTCCGACATGATGGACGTGGGCGCGCGCTCGACCGCGGTCACCACCGGGCGCTATGCCACGGTACGTATCGGCAGCGGCCTCGCCGGGTTGAACAACGGCCTGCTCAACGCGATCCTCGGCGCCCTGCTCGGCTCCAGCGTCAATCTGACGGCGCTCGACTACAACGGCCTTGTCGGCGCCAATGTCGATCTTCTGGGTTTCCTCGACCAATATGCGATCAAGCTTGGGCTCGATGTGGGCGATTACGACAGCCTGCTCTCGGCAGATGCGTCCGTGCTCGGCGTGCTCGGCCTCGCGGCCGATCTGGCGCAGAATGCCGCCGCCGGCGATCCGACCGCGCTCGGCCTCGGTCTTGGTCTGGGCGACGCCTTCCCGGGCATTTCGAAACTGCCGCTCGTCAACCTGCAGGATGTGAACATCAAGCTCGGCGACCTGCTCGGGGTGGCGCTCGGTACCGCCGACGCGGGGCTCGCCGTCCCGGTCAATCTGTTCGAACTGGTCACCGCCGGCATCTTCGCGGCCTCGACCGGGACCGATGCCACGGGCCAGCATGCGGTTTCCGCCTCGCTCGGCACTTTCCTCGGCGCCTCGCTCGACGTCTCGGTGGTCGAACAGCAGCAGCCGCCCTCGGGCATGCGCGTCATCACCGAACAGGACATTCTGGACGGCAACAACCTGCTGCGGACGGCGCAGATCCGCATCCTGCTGCAGGTCGATCTCTCCGGGCCGCTAGGCTCCGCCGTCAGCGGGCTGAACGCGTTGCTCAGCCTGCTCCAGCTCGTCGGCGTGGAGATCCAGCTCCTGCCGGGCGCGACCAACATCAGCGTCGGCATCAGCGTGGCGCCCGCGCAGGTCGTGGTCACCGAACTCGGCTGCTCGCCGCCGAACGCGCCCGACCGCTATGTCGGGATGGACATCGACACCGGCCTGCTGACG
>JAQVKV010000020.1 GCA_028694545.1 Zavarzinia sp.
GCAGGGTCGCGTTGGAGACGACGACGCCGCCCACCGTGACGGGCACGAGACGGGCGACCCGGGTGAGCGCGCCGGTACGCCCCACCTGGATGTCGATGCCTTCGAGCAGGGTCTGCGCCTGTTCCGCCGGGAACTTGTGAGCGACGGCCCAGCGCGGCGCGCGCGAGACCATGCCGAGGCGCGCCTGCCAGTCCAGCCGGTCGACCTTGTAGACGACACCGTCGATGTCGTAGTCGATCGTCGCCCGTTCCGCCTCCAGCCCGGCGAAGATCCGCATCACCGCCTCGAGATCGGGGGCGAGCGCCGCGCGCGGGTTGAGCGGCAGGCCAAGGCTGCCGAGCCATTGCATGGTCTCCTCCTGGGTCGGCGGCAGGGAGGTCGAGACCTCGCCCCAGCCGTGCAGGAAGAAGCGCAGGGGCCGCGCCGCCGTGATCGCGGGGTCCAGCTGGCGCAGCGAGCCCGCCGCCGCGTTGCGCGGATTGGCGAAGGTCTTTTCCCCCGCCGCCTGCTGGCGCGCGTTCAGGGCCAGGAAATCGGCCCGGCCCATATAGACCTCGCCCCGCACTTCCAGCACATCCGGCGCGCCCGGGATCCGCTGCGGAATGCAGGCGATGGTACGGACGTTGGCGGTGACATTCTCGCCCACCCGGCCGTCGCCCCGCGTGGCGCCCTGGATCAGTTCGCCCTTCTCGTAGCGCAGCGCGAGCGAGAGGCCGTCGATCTTCGGCTCGGCATAGAGGGCGACCGGCTCCCCCTCGGCCAACGCCAGAAAACGGCGCACGCTGGTGACGAAGGCCCGGACATCCTCTTCCGAGAAGACCTTTTCGAGGGAGAGCATGGGCCGCGCATGGGCGACCTTTTCGAATTTGGGCGCGGCCTGACCGCCCACGCCCTGGGTCGGACTGTCCGCCTTCAGGTCGGGGAAGCGGGCTTCAAGCGCCTGGAGCCGGGCGACGATCTCGTCGAATTCCGCGTCCGAAATGGTCGGCGCGTCCTCTTCGTAATAGCGGCGCTCGTGTTCACGCATTTCGGCGGCGAGGTCGGCATGTTCCGTCGCCGCCGTATCGGCATCGAGCTGCTCGACCGGGATCCGGCTCATGTCGCTCCCTGCAGCAGGGCATCGGCGGCGGCGCGCGCGGCCGGGGTGATTTCGGCGCCCGAAAGCATGCGGGCGATTTCCTCCCGCCGGGCGGCGCGGTCGAGCACAGTGACGTCGGTCCGCGTCACCGTGCCATCGCTGTCCTTGGCGATGCGAAAGTGGTTGCGGCCGCGAGCCGCGACCTGCGGGCTGTGAGTGACGACGAGGACCTGCGCCCCTTCGGCGAGACGGGCGAGGCGGTCCCCCACCGCGTCGGCGACGGCGCCGCCGATGCCCCGGTCGACCTCGTCGAAGACCATGGTCGGCGCGGTACCGGCCCCCGCCAGTACGACCTTCAGCGCGAGGATGAAGCGCGCCAGTTCGCCACCTGAGGCGATCTTGATCAGGGCGCCGAAGGGCGCGCCCGGGTTGGTCGAGACCTCGAAATTCACACGGTCGGCGCCATCGCCACCCCATTGGCCGTCGGGCTGCGCTTCCACCTGGGTGCGGAACCGGGCCTTGCCCAGCTTCAGGGCGTCGAGTTCGGCGTTCACCCCGGCATCAAGGCGCAGGGCCGCGTCCCGCCGGGCCGCGCGCAGGCGCTCGCAGGCGGCGGCCATTTCCGCGCGGGCGGCGTCACGGGCGGCGGCCAGCGTGGTCACCCGGCCTTCGCCGGCGTCGAGGGCCGTGATCCGCGCCTCCATCTGCGCGGCAAGGTCGGCGAGATCGTCGGGCCGGACCTGATGCTTGCGCGCGGCGGCGCGCAGCGCGAACAGGCGCTCCTCGACGATTTCGAGGCGGCGTTCGTCATAGGCGATGGCGGCGCGGGCGCGCGCCAGGGCATCCACCGCTTCCTCCGCTTCGAGGGCGGCCCGGTCGAGGGCATTCAGCACGGGTTCGAGCAGGCTGCCCAGACGCCCGGCGGCCCGCTCCAGCTTGCGCTGGGCCCCGCGCAGCCGCGTCTCGACCCCGCCGTCGGCGGCGAGTTGGCCGGCGACCTCGTCGAGATCACCCGCCGCGCGCTCGCCCTCCTGCATGGCGTGACGCTCTTCGGCGAGGCGCTGTTCCTCCCCGGGCTCCGGACCCAGATCGCGCAATTCGGCGACGACATGGCGCAGATAATCTTCGTCGCGCCGCGCCGCCTCGAGGGCGGCCACAGCCGCCTCCCATTCCGTGTTCGCGCGGGCCAGGGCACCATGAGCGGCACGGACGGCGGCGAGCAGCGGGGCATTGCCAGCGAAGGCATCGAGCAGGGCGCGGTGGCCGGCCGGATTCAGCAGGCCGCGATCGTCGTGTTGGCCATGGGCCTCGATCAGCAAGGCGCCGATCTGGCCAAGCAGGCCGGCACTGGCAGGCTGATCGTCGACGAAGGCACGGCTGCGCCCTTCCTTGTTCACGCTGCGGCGCAACACCAGCGTGTCCCCCACGCTCCAGCCCTGATCAGTCAGAAGGGTGGCGACGGCATGATCTCCCGGCAGGGCGAATTCGGCGGTGACCACGGCCTGGTCCGCGCCCGCGCGCACCAAGCCCGAATCGGCGCGGGCACCGAGCGCAAGGCCGAGGGAATCGAGCAGAATGGACTTGCCCGCGCCGGTCTCGCCGGTCAGCACGGTCAGACCCGCCGCGAAATCGAGATCCAGTCGCTCGATCAGCACCACGTCACGAATGGCTAATCGAAGCAGCATGGCACCGAAAGCAGGCGGAAACCGCCCGCCCCCAAGAGGTCAGAACCAGTTGAACGCCTTCGAAATCCAGGACCCCGGATCCTTCAGCGGCCGAAGGTTGGCGCCGGTCAGCAGGGCGTAGGAATCCTCGTACCAGGTGCTGCCCGGATAATTGTAGCCGAGCACGGCACCCGCCGCCTGAGCTTCGCGCGTGATGCCCAGCGCCAGATAGGATTCGACCAGACGATGCAACGCCTCGGGCACATGGGTCGTCGTCTGATACTTCTCGATCACGGTACGGTAGCGATTGACCGCCGCCAGGAACTGCTTGCGGTTCTGGTAGTAGCGGCCGACTTCCATCTCCTTGCCAGCGAGATGGTCGCGGGTCAGGTCGAGCTTGAGGCGGGCATCACGGGCATAGTCGCTGTCGGGGAAGCGGCGTACCACTTCGGACAGGGACGACAGCGCCATTTCCGTATTCTTCTGGTCCCGACCGACGTCGACGATCTGCTCGTAGTAGCAGATCGCCACGAGGTAATAGGCGTAGGCCGTATCCTTGTTGCCGGGGTGCAGCTGGATGAAGCGCTGCGCCGTATCGATCGCGTCCGGATATTTCTCCGCCTGATAATAGGCGAAGGCCGCCATGAGCTGCGCCTTGGTGGCCCAGATCGAATAGGGGTGCTGGCGCTCGACCTCGAGGAAGAGGTTGGCGGCCTGATTGTAATTCTCGCGCGAGAGCGCGTCCGCCGCCTCGTTGTAGAGAGGTTCAACGGGCCGCTCGACGTAGGGTTCGGGCTCGCTGTTCGACGAACAGGCCGCCAGGGTGACAACGACGACCGCGAGCGCGGCCGACCGCAGGCGCGCAAAAGGACCAATGGGCGACACGAGCGTCACTGCCTCCGGCAAACCAAAGCAAGAATCGGGCGAAAGGCACGGGGCCCCCGACCGCCGAGTGGGCGACACGCTACACCAGCGTTGCCGACACGCCAACCTCGATACGTGGGAAAGTCCGCAACGACATCGCGCCCCCGCTGCACCCCGCCTTGCCACGAAGGCAGGGTCAGGCCTTGGGCTTCAGGCTGGGGACGGGGGGTTTCTTCGTCGCCGCCACCGGCTTCGGCTTTACGGCGGGGGCCGCGGGTTTGCGGCTGGCGCCGGTGCTGGCGGGTTTCGCGGGCTTGCGCGACGGCATCGGCAGGCTTGCCGCCGGCTTCGCCTTGGACGGCTTCGTCGGGGTGATGGCCCGAGTCGCGCCATGGACCGGCGCCGAAACGGAAGTGGCCGGCCGGCTCGACGTCACCGGTGCGCGGGTCCCAGCCTCGGCGAAGCCGGCCTTGCGATTATAGACCAATGCCGTCATGTCGGGCCCCGAGGCGGCGAATTCGCCGGGGTCATAGACCGAGAGCGACTTGAAATCGGCGGCGTAGAAGCAGGACAAGCCGGCCTGGCGGCATATGGCGTCCACCACGAGCGCCCGGTCGCCGGCGGAAGCGGCCGCGACCTTGCGTCCGGTCAGCCCCCGGTCGATCGCATTGGTCGAGAAGAAGACCCGCATGTCGCCGGCCGCGACGATCCGCTCCAGCACGGCCTTGGCTGTGCCGGAGCCAACGGCCGCGCTCTGCATGCCGGGCATGGCATCACCCGAAAGACCCAGTGTCGTGGCATGACCCGGCGCCGCGGCCGAACCCGCATGCCCGCCCACGCTACCCGGGGTGATGGCGGCGAAGGCATTCGCCTCCTCCCCCTCTTCGTCGGTGGAGGTCTGGCCGGCGGGGGCCAGCGCATTGAAATAGGCGGGATCCGCTTCCGAGGTGACGCCGGCACTGGAGATCATGGTGGTGGTGGTCGGCGCCGGTGCCGCGACCTGGGTGACGGTGGTGCCACGCCGTGCCACCCGCGCCTTGGAACAGCCATCGAGGACAGGCATGGCGAGCATGACCAGACAGAGCGGAAGCCAGGTGGCAAGGCGCCCCGTCCCGCTCGATTTCCAGCTGCCCGACATCGTCATCGCACGACCCCTGCCCTTACGAGTTGGTCCACGCGCACGCCGCGCTCCAAAGCGACCGCCGGATGAACCTAGTACTTTTCTTGGGACCTAAGAATCCGTCGCATTGTCGCAGAAAGCAAACCGGAATGATCGCGATTGAGAAAAATCAAGGACCATTCCGGGTCGATATGGGCAAGGGGCCGTCCGGGTTGACGACAAAGGTGGCGACGTCGCGCCAGACCCGGGCCCCGGCCCGATCGCGCAGCAGCAAATGATAGCCATGATCGTACCAGATTTCGCGGAAACGCGGATTGGCGCGCGCCCTTTCGGCCAGTGGCACGATCGCCCTGAAAGGCACGATATCGTCGTTGAGGCCATAGAGGAGCAGGACAGGCAGCGCCATGGGCGGTTCGACGGAAGCCGCCCGCGCCATGAGGCTGACGAGGCCTTGCAGCGTATCGAAACGCGCATCCTTGCCCATCAGTGGGTCCGCCTGCATTTCGGCGAGCGCCTCCCTGTTGTCGGTCGCGCGGATCTTCATGCCCGGCAGCGCTGAAAGCGTGTTCCAGGGCATGGCGAAGGCGGCAAGATCAAGGAGCAGCGTCCCCGGGAAGGGGATGTCTTCCGCCCGCCAAAGGGCCGGTGCCAGCAGGATCAGGCCGTCGACCGGCAGGTCCCGGTGCGCGGCCAGCGTGAGCAGGGCAACGGCGCCGCCCATGCTCTCCCCCATCAGGAAAAGCGGGCGGCCGGGATGGCGGGCATGGACCAGCCGAATGAAGGTCGCGGCGTCGTCCACCAAAGCGTCCCGCCCCGGCCAGAGCGGCCGCGTCGCGCTGTGACCGAAGCCGCGCTGATCGTAGGCGTAGGTGGCGATACCCCGGCTGGCCCAGAAAGGCGCGGCGGGGGCGAAGGCACGGGCGTAATCGTTGAAGCCGTGAAGGGCGACGATCACCGCCGAGGAAGCGGCCCTCTCGGGCATCCAGAGATCGAAAGGCAGCACGGTACCGTCTGCCGCATGGAAACGATGGTCTTCGGCGGCGGGTGCCCGCACGACCGGGCCAAGCCCGGTCACCGTGGCGCCGCAACCGGCGAGGAAGAGGCACGCAAGGGCGAGAAAAGAAGCGACCGACAGGGAGGGACGGGACATGCCGCGAGCCTTGCTCGAAAACCCTCCCTCCCTATCATCCGGCGACGGCCAAGGCAAAGCCCGGCCGCCGCCGTCCGGTCAGTGACTGATCATCCAGGGGCGTTTCGACGGAAAAGTCTTGGCACCCGACGGCGTCTTGGCCGTGGTGCTCTTCTTCTTCGTGTTGCGGGTCGGGCTGCAGCAGGAACAGCCGGCGCGATGGCGGCGCGCCTCCTGCTTCGCACCGAATTCCCCGACGGTCATCGGGGCATTCTGCGCACGCTCGTTGGTTTCCATGGCGGTCCGCGTGTCCGTGCCGACACAGGCCATCATGGGCGGGGTGAGGTAGGCGCGAGGCGTCGCGCGACCACATTCGGGACACGGCTGTGGCAGCGCCGATTCCGCCATCGGCCGGATCTCGGTGAAGGGCCCGCATTCGAGGCAATCATATTCGTAGAGCGGCATGCGCTGTCTCCGGGAAGTCCCTAGAACAGATGTCCCGGCCGCGCATGCGGCCGGGACGGGAGCGTGATCAGTCGTAGGCGATCGGCATGTCGATGTCGCCGCTCAGGAACTTGGTCGGGCCGAGAGCGGACGGATTGATGTCGAAATCGAAGATCTCGGTCGGGATCCACAGGGTGGCGCAGGAGTTCGGAATGTCGACGACACCCGAGAAGTGCCCCTGCACCGGGGCCGAACCGAGGATCGAATAGGCCTGGGCGCCCGAATAGCCGAACTTCTTCAGATATTCGATGGCGTTCAGGCAGGCCTGACGGTAGGCGACATTGGCGTCCAGATAGTGCTGGGTGCCGGACTCGTCGACCGAGATACCCTCGAAGATCAGGTAGTCCTTGTAGTTCGGCGTCATCGGCGACGGCTTGAAGATCGGGTTCTTGATCCCGTACTTCGACATGCCGTCCTTGATCAGCTCGACCTTGAGGTGCAGCCAGGCGCCGGCCATTTCGATCGCGCCGCAGAAGGTGATCTCGCCGTCGCCCTGGCTGAAGTGCATGTCGCCCATCGAGAGGCCGGCGCCCGGGACATAGACCGGGAAGAAGATCTTCGACCCGCGCGAGAGATCCTTGATGTCGCAGTTGCCGCCGTGCTCACGCGGCGGAACGGTACGGGCGCCTTCGGCGGCGGCCTTCTCCTTGGCCTCGCCCGTCAACTTGCCCATGTGGGCGGTCGGGGCGAAGGTCGGGTTGGCCAGCGGGGGAACGCGCGTCGGGTTGGTCGCGATCAGCGCGGATTCGCGGGCGTTCCAGGTGGCGAGCAGCTTCGGGTCGGGCAGCGTGCCGATCAGACCCGGGTGAATCAGGCCGGCGAAGGAGACGCCCGGCACGTGACGCGACTTGGTGAACATGCCCTCGTAATGCCAGATCGACTTCTGGGCATAGGGGAAGTGCTCGGTCAGGAAGCCGCCGCCATTCTTCTTCGAGAAGAAGCCGTTGAAGCCCCATTCGTGGCCGGCCAGCGTGCCGGCGTCCAGGATGTCGACGACGAGCAGGTCGCCCGGCTCGGCGCCCTTGACGCCGATCGGGCCGGACAGGAAGTGGACGATGGACAGATCGACGTCGCGAATGTCTTCCGCGCTGTCGTCGTTCTTGATCGCACCGCCGGTCCAGTCGTAGGTCTCGACCACGAAATCGTCGCCAGGGTTCACCCAGGCCACGATCGGAATATCCGGATGCCAGCGGTTGTGGACCATCTCGTTGGTATAGGCCGATTGCGAAAGGTCGACCTTGATCAGGGTATCGGGCACGGTACGTCTCCCTTGGTTGACAATGGGATCAAAGCAATTACACGGCGAGGAAGCGGCTGATCGTTTCCTCGTCGACCTCGGCACGTGTGTTCTCGTGGACGATACGGCCGTTCTCGATGACGAGGATGCGGTCGGCCACGTCGAGCACGAAACTCAGCACCTGTTCGCAGACGACGATGCAGAGATTGGTCATGTCGCGGATTTGGCGCAGCACCTTGGCCATGTCCTTGATGATCGACGGCTGGATGCCTTCCGTCGGTTCGTCGAGGAGCAGGACCTTGGGGTTGGTGGCCAGGGCCCGCGCGATCGCCAGCTGCTGCTGCTGACCGCCCGAGAGATTGCCACCCCGGCGCTTGGAGAACTCCTTGAGGATCGGGAAGATCTCGTAGAGTTCCTCGGGGACTTCCTTGCGTCCCGAGACGATGAGGCCGGTCTCGATGTTCTCCTTCACCGTCATGGTGCCGAAGATCTGCCGGCCCTGCGGCACATAGGCGATGCCCTGCTTCACCCGCTGGTGCGAGGCGAGCTTCTGCACCTCGGTCTCGCCGAGGGAGACCGTGCCGGAAGCGGTGGGCAGGATACCCACCAGCGATTTCATGAGCGTCGACTTGCCCATGCCGTTGCGGCCGACAACGGCGACGATCTCGCCGGGGGCCACCTTGAAATCGAGGCCGTGGAGCACTTCGCTCTGGCCATAACAGACCTTGAGGTCGCGAACGTCGAGCATGTTACACCCCTTGTCTCAATGGCCGAGATAGACTTCGCGGACCTTGGGATCCGCCTGGACCACGTCCATCCGCCCTTCCGCCAGCACCTTGCCCTGGTGCAGCACGGTGACCTTGTGGGCGATCGACTCGACGAACTTCATGTCGTGCTCGATCACGATCACGGCGCGGCCCTCGATGATCCGGTTCAGCAACTCGGCGGTCTTCACCCGTTCCGCGACCGACATGCCGGCGACAGGTTCGTCGAGCATGAGAAGCTCCGGGTCCTGGATCAGCAGCATGCCGATCTCGAGCCATTGCTTCTGACCGTGGGACAGGATCTCCGCCTTGGTGTCGAGGTGATCCTTCAGGAAGATCATCTCGGCGATCTCGTTGATCCGTTCCTTGACCTCGGCCGTCCGCCTGAAGCCGAGCGCGCCGAAGACGCCCCGGCCCTTGGGATAGGAAATTTCGAGGTTCTCGAGCACCGTCAGATCCTCATAGATCGACGGGTTCTGGAACTTCCGGCCGATGCCGAGGCGCACGATCTCGTGTTCCTTCAGCTTGGTGACCTCGGTTTCCTTGAACTGAATGGAACCGCTAGAGACCTTGGTGCGGCCGCAGATGAGATCCAGCACCGTGGTCTTGCCGGCGCCGTTCGGGCCGATGATCACCCGCAGTTCACCCTTCTGGATGTAGAGCGAGAGGTCGTTCACCGCCTTGAAGCCGTCGAAGGAAACAGTGACGCCTTCAAGGGCGAGGAGAATGTCGCTTTCGACGACGGGACCGATATGGGGCATGGCGTCCTCCTCTTACTCGGCCGGCTTCGCGGCGACCTGACCCGGCGGCGTCTTCTTGTCACCGAAGAACACCTTGGACAGGAAGGGCACCACGTAATCGTAGACAACACCGGCGAGACCGCGCGGGAAGAACAGGGTCACGGCGATGAACAGCCCACCCATGGCGAAAAGCCAGAGTTCCGGGAACATTTCCGAGAAGGTGGTCTTCGCCGCGTTGACGATGAGAGCGCCGGCGACGGCGCCGATCAGCGACAGGCGGCCGCCCAGGGCGCAGAAGATGACCATCTCGATCGAGGGCACGATGCCGATGATGGTGGGCGACATGAAGCCGACCTGCAGGGTGAACATTGCCCCGCCCACGCCGGCCAGCGCCGCCGCCGCGCAGAAGACGAAGGTCTTGAAGTTCGCGACGTCGTAACCCGAGAAGCGCACCCGCTCCTCCTTGTCGCGGATGGCGACGAGGATGCGGCCGAGCTTGGACTTCAGCACAAAGCGACCGAGCAGGATGCAGCCGAGTAGCAGGACGACACAGATGAAGTACAGCATGTTGTGCGCCTCGTCCGTGCGGATGTCCCAGCCGAGCAGGGTACGCAGGTCCGTGATGCCATTGATGCCGCCGGTGTAGCCCTGCTGGCCGATGATCAGGATGGTGAGCACCGCCGTGACGGCCTGGGTGATGATGGCGAAATACACCCCACCCACCCGGCGCTTGAACATCGCGTAGGCCAGGATGAAGGCGATCGCCGCCGGAACCGCCATGATGGCGAAGACCGTGAAGGCGAAGGAGTGGAACGGCTCCCAGAAGAAGGGAAGCTCGGTAAGCTGGTTCCAGTCCATGAAGTCCGGAATGCCCGGGGTGGACTGGATCGCCGTGTTCTCGGGCGTCGAGGCTTCAAGCTTCAGGAACATGGCGATGCAATAGCCGCCAAGCCCGAAGAAGATCCCCTGCCCCAGGCTGAGAATGCCGGTATAGCCCCAGCACAGCACAAGGCCGAGCACGACGAAGCCGAACGACAGATACTTGCCGACAAGGTTCAGGCGGAAGTCGTCCAGGGCGGCCGGGAAGACCACGAGCAGCAGCAGCGCGAGCAGGATGAAACCTGTCCAGTTGCTGGCGAACGAACGAAGAGAGAGCTTGTTCATGGGTCTTACCTCCGCACCTTGAGGACGAAGAGGCCCTGCGGCCGCAGCATCAGGAGGCCGATGACGATCAGCAGCGTGATCACCTTGGCCATGGAGCCGGAGAGGAAGAATTCGAGGGCCGACTGGCTCTGCGAGATGGTGAAGGCCGAGGCAACGGTGCCAAGCAGGCTCTGCGCGCCACCGAAGACCACCACGAGGAAGGTATCGACGATGTAGAGCTGGCCGGAGGTCGGACCGGTCGAGCCGATCATGGTGAAGGCGGCCCCGGCAACGCCGGCAACGCCGCAGCCCAGGCCGAAGGTCATGCGATCGACCTTGCGGGTGTCGATGCCGACGGCACCCGACATCACGCGATTCGTCGTCACCGCGCGGACCTGCAGGCCCCAGCGCGACTTGAAGAGAAGAACGAGCACGGCGATGGTGATCGCGGCGGTCAAGCCCATCACGAACAGGCCGTTGATCTGCACTTCGATGGTATCGGAGACGTTCAGCGATCCCATCATCCAGTCGGGCAGCTCGACCCCCACCTCGCGCGCGCCGAAGGTCGAACGATAGATCTGCTGCAGGATGAGGCTGAGGCCCCAGGTGGCGAGCAGCGTGTCGAGCGGCCTAGCGTAGAGGTGACGGATCAGCACCCATTCGACCAGCAGTCCGAGCGCTCCCGAGACGATGAAGGCGAAGATCATCGCGACGAAGAAATAGGCCGGATAGGCGAAGGGCAGATAGTCCTGGAACAGATGCGACGTCAGATAGGTGACATAGGCGCCGAGAATCATGAACTCGCCGTGCGCCATGTTGATGACGCCCATCTGGCCGAAGATGATGGCAAGCCCGAGCGCCATCAGAATGAAGACCGAGAACAGGATCAGCCCGGCGAAGCCTTGCATCACCAGGATCGAACTCAGCTCGGCGAATGTGTAATCGAACATGGCCGCGTCACCCCGCAAGACGGTTGGAACATCACCCGCCCCAGCCCCCTGCCGCCGTCACCCCGGCGAAAGCCGGGGTCTTGTCGGGCAGGGGTACCGAGGCCAATCCCGTCGAGGTCCCGGCTTTCGCCGGGACGACGAGATTCAGACCGTCATTGGTAGCCTTCGGGGAACGGGTTCGGTTCCACGAGGTCCGCCGTTTCGTAGACGACGTCGTACTGGCCGTCGGTGCGGGCCCGGCCGACGCGGGTCTTCGACCACAGGTGATGGTTCTCGTGAATGCGGACGTAGCCTTCCGGCGCTTCCTTGAACTCGATGCCGGGCGAGGCCGCCGCGACCTTGTCGATGTCGAAGGAACCGGCCTTCTCGACCGTCGCCTTCCACAGCCAGGGGCCGAGGTAGGCGGCCTGGGTAACGTCACCGATAACGATGTCCTTGCCCCACATTTCCTTGAAGGCGGCGACGAACTTCTTGTTGTTCTCGTTGTCGAGAGACTGGAAGTACTTCATGCAGGCATAGGCGCCCACGATGTTCTCGCCGCCGATGCCGAGGATTTCGTCCTCGGTGACCGAGATGGTGAGCAGGGTCTGCTTGTTCTCGAGATCGAAGCCCGCGGCCTTCAGCTGCTTGTAGAAGGCGACGTTGGAACCGCCGACGATGATGGCGTAGATCACGTCCGGCT
>JAQVKV010000021.1 GCA_028694545.1 Zavarzinia sp.
CGAAAGGAACAGGGTCGAGGAGACGTCGGTCCGGATGCGCATGCCGTGGCCGGTAACCAGGCGCACCGCATTGTCGACATGGGCATCGAAGCGCATGCCCTCGTCATAGCGGTTGAACAGGGGCGGATAGATGCGCAGGGGCTGGGCCGCGCTGACGAATTCCGGATTGCCCCCCAGCGCGCGCAGGATTCGGTCGCCCATGGCCTGCGCCACCTCCGATCCTTCCGGGATCTGGAGGTTGTACTTGGCCTTGGCCGATTGCTGGCCGGCCGTCACCTTGCCGTCGACCCAGCTCGAGGCCTCGAGGGTGGCGCGCATCTGCGTGACCTCGGCCGGGGACAGGACGGCGGGAATGACGATCAACATGGTTCTGCCTGTAAATGCAGGGGCGGACACACCACGCGCCCGCCCCCGTCGTTCATTGCGAATGCGTACCGGCTCAGAAGGTCACGCTGGTCGAGATGACGACGCTGCGCGAGACCCCGGGCACCACGCGGCCGGAGCGCACCTGGTCGTAGTTCTCGTCTCGGTCCAGGAGATTGTAGCCGTTGACCTGCACCGTCGCATTCTCGGCCAGGCGATAGGCGACCATGGCGTCGACCGACAGATAATGCGGCACAGCATTGGTCCCCGCCGAGGTCAGCGTCATGCCGTCCTTGTAGGTGAAGCCGAGGCCGAGATCGAGGGTGTCGATCGGGGTATAGGTCGTCCACAGGCTGGCCGCATGTTCCGGCGTCGCCGCCAGCGACTGGCCGATGCTGGTGGCCGAACTGGCGTCCGTCACTTCCGAGTCGATGTAGGTATAGGCGAACTGCATGCTCCAGTTATCGAGGATGCGGCCGGTGACCGAAAGCTCGATACCCCGGTTCTTCGCCGCTTCCGCCAGCAGCACTTCGGCGCCCGTATCGTCTTCCTGGCGCACGTTCTTGCGTTCGGTCTGGAACAGGGCGAGGCCGACACCCAGGCGGTCACCGAAGAAGCCGACCTTGCCGCCGATCTCGATGGTCTCGGTCTCCGTCGGATCCGGATCCTCGCGGTCGATGTTGCCGGGCGAAACCTCGTTGGCGAGGTTGCTCGCGGTGGGCGGGGTCTTCGCCTGGGCCCAGGTGATGTAATAGGTCTGGCTGTCCGTCGGCTGCCAGATCAGCGACGCCTTGGGGCTGAAGAAGTTCAGGTCCGTGCTGACGCGTCCGGTCTGGTTGCTGTCGTCGACCGTCGCCTCGTAATAGTCCCAGCGCACGCCGGCCAGCAGCGAGACCTGTTCGGTGAACCAGAACTGGTCGCTGGCGAAGAGCGCGTAATTGCGCGAATCGCCGTCCACCCGGCGGTTCGGCGTGATGGCCGACATGTCGACCACATAGTCGTAGGGATCGAGCAGGGAAACATCGCCCGGGCGTACCTGGCCCGTATAGTTGGTGCGCTCGGACTCTTCATAGGAAAGGTCGAGGCCGCCGACGAACTGGTTCTTGAAACCGCCGACCGCAAAGTCCGCGACCGCCGTGGTGATGTTCTGCACGCCCCAGTTTTCCGACGTGTAATAGGGGTTGCCGCCACCGAAGCCGATGAGGGGCACGGTCGTCGGGTCGTTGTCGTAGAGGTTCCACAGGCAGGAACCGGCATAGACGTTGGAATCGCCTCGGGCACCGCCACCGGAGCAGGACGGCACCGTCGTCAGGAAATCCCGCGTGTAGTGGCCGTAACGCGTATCGTTATAAAGCACCAGCCAGTCGTTCGCCTGGTGGCTGAGGCGGATGGTGACGATGTCGGCGGTCGTGTCGTCGTGATCGATGTCCGAACCGTACCAATTGGCGCGGTCGACGGGGGCGGGGCCGCTCATGCCGGACGGCGCGCCCGGCGTGGTGGAGAAATCGACGCCCGTCGTCATGGTCGGAATGCCGTAGTCCGGCACGCGGTGGTCCTGCTGATGCAGATAGGCGATGGTCAGCGTCGTATCCGTGCCGAGGCCGAAGGCGATCGAGGGCGCGAAGCCGAAGCGGCTCTGGGTCGGCACGTCGCGACCGGCGACATCCCATTCCGTGTAGAGCAGGTTGAGGCGGATCGCCGTGTTGTCGTCGACCTGGCGGTTCATGTCGATCGTGCCGCGCAGCGAGGGCGCTGTGCCGAAACTGCCGTTCAGGGTGATGAAATCGTCCTTCACCGGCGTCTTCGTCGTCATGTTGATGGCGCCGCTCTCGGCGCCGCGTCCGGTGGTCGAGCCGGAAGAGCCGATCAGCACTTCGACGCTTTCGGTGTTGAACGTGTCTCGGACATAGACGCCGAAATCCTTCAGCCCGTCCGAATAGATGTCGTTCTTGGCGTTGAAGCCGCGGATGCGGAACTGGTCACCGTTCATGCCGCCGCCGCCTTCGCCGACGTCGCTGGTGATGCCGGGGACCATCTTCAACGCCTGGTCGAGGCTGGTGATGCCCTGCTGCTGGATGGTTTCCTGGTCGATCACCTTGATCGTCTGCGGCGTGTCTTCGACCGCCTGCGGCAGGCGGCCGAAACCGCTCGGCGCCTGGAGGGTGTTGGCCGGGGCGTCGCCCGTCACCGTCACCGTGGGCAGGGCCGTGGTCTCGCCCGTCTGGCCGCTGATCGCGGTCGCCTCGACCTCATCCGCCAGGGCGGGTGCCGCCAGCGGCGCCGTGGTCATCACCCCGAGCATCGCGACGTGCGACACCCGGCGCAGGGAAAATTCGTTCATGGTCCTAAGCCCCCGACTGTATTCGCAAATGCAGTTGCGAAGCGTTCTTAAGTCTATTAAAAGTGACTCGCAATTGCATTAGTGAACACATTTTGTGATTGCAGGGGTTCGGGGGGCAGGAAACAGGGGCTGTGCCGCGTTCCACGCGCGCGACGCCCGACGCCGGGTGTCCCGCGAACCTCTTCGATCCTTCGGCCGAAACGCGGCAGCCTTGCCCCTGGACACAGTCATGACAGTAAAGACACGCGGACGCTTTCGACATTTCCTGCGCGACCTTCATCTCTGGCTCGGCGTCGGCTTTTGCCTGCTGGCGGCGCCGATCGGCATCTCGGGCAGCCTGCTGGTCTGGCACGACGGCGTCGAAGTCCTGCTTGCTCCGGAGCGGCATGCGACCACGGGGACCGAGCGCGGCCCGACCCTGGCCGATTTCGCGGGACGCGCGATCGACCGTCTGGGCGATGGTGCACGCGTGACCCAGATCCGCCTGCCCGAGTCGGCGGGGGATCCTGTCGTCGTGGTCGCCCGCCCGGCCGACGCCGGTCCGCGCGACACGGTCTCGGTCTGGTTCGATCCGCCGACCGGCGAGGTGCTGGATGTCGGGCCCAGCAACAATGCCTTCATGCGCCTGATGCACGACCTGCACGGCAACCTGCTGGTGCCGCAATTCTCGGGCCGGCAGATCGTCGGCTGGGTCGGCGTTGCGATGCTCGTGCTCGCACTTTCGGGCATCTACCTGTGGTGGCCGCGCCGGCTGTCGCTGGTTCGGGCGCTCGGCTGGCGCCGGAACATGATGCCATCCTCGAACATGCACCACATGTTCGGCATCTGGATCGCCATTCCGCTGGCGATCCTGTCCCTGACGGGCATGTATCTGTCCTTCCCGCAGACCTCGCGGGCTGCCCTTGGCGCGCTGGTCGAGACGACGCCTCAGGCGCCTCGTGGTCCGGGTGGCCCGGGTGGCCGGCGCTTCGGCGGCGATCCGATGACCGCGACCGCGATGACCCCGGATCAGGCTCTGGCGACGGCCCTGGCGGCGGCGCCGGCTGGCGCCATGCCGACCAGTCTTTCCCTGCCAACGGTCCAGGGGCCGGAATGGCGCCTGATGCTTGCCGCCGACACGGGCAATGTAACGGTCACGGTGGCGGATGCGACCGGGGCGACCAAGGTCAGCGAGCCGCCGCCGCCCCGCTCCGGCGATATCGTCGGCCGCTGGATGCGCTGGCTGCACGATGGCAACAACACGGGTCTTGTCTGGCAGGCGGTGATCTTCGTCGGCGGTTTGCTGCCAACCCTGTTCGCGATCACCGGCGTCATGATGTGGCTGCGCCGGCGCAAGGCGGCGAAGATGCTGGCGGCGAAGCGGGCGGCCGCCCTGAACGCAGGCTGAATCCGACGCGGGCTGAGCCCTGCGCGAGCCGCCCTCAGGCGCTGGCGCAATAGGCGCGCCAGCCGCCGTGGGGCGTGATTTCCTGCGCGCCCTGCAGCGCATGGGCTTCGCACAGGAAGCCGGGCACGCTGTCGCCGTCCTCGAGCGTGATCCGGCCGATGCCGAGCGGCGGCGGGATCTCGGCGACGAAACGGGCGAAGGCCGCGACCGGCAGGGCCCAGACCTCGACCTCGAGGCCGGGGCCGGCGAAGCCGGGCGCCCGGATCAGACCGGGCTTGGGCGGCACCGTGCCCGGCAGGGCATAGAGCCGGTAGTCCCCGGCGGTCCGGCATTTCTTCAGCAGGACACCGCCCGCCCCGGTCAGTTGCACGTTCAGCGGCATGCCCGAGAGATGGGCGCCGACCACGGCGATGGGCAGGCGCTCGACCTCGGGCCCCGGCGGGACCGCCATGGTTGCGAGATCGGCATCCCGGTCCAGCCCCATGCCGCCAGCCGCCGCCCTGTGCAGCCGATCGCCCCAGAGCGCCAGCGCCGTATCCGAAAAGGCGGGGCCGATCAGGGTGACGCCGAAGGGCAAGCCGTCGGCGCGGAAGCCGGCCGGCACGGCGATCCCCGCGCAATCCAGCAGATTGACGAAATTCGTATAGCGCCCGAGCTTGGCGTTCAGCCCGATCGGGTCCGCCCGCATGGCCTCGACCGTCGGGAACAGCGGCGTCGTCGGCAGCAGCAGGACGTCGACCGCCGCCCAGGTCGCCCGGGTCTTCCGGCGGAAGGCTTCGAGGGCATATTGGCCCCGGAAGGCATCGACCGCCGTCAGGCCCAGAGCCCCTTCGACGATGGCGCGGACATGGGGGTCCATGTCGTCGGCATGGTCGGCGTGGAAGCGTTCCACCGCCGCCATGCGTTCCGCCACCCAGGGTCCGGCATAGAGAAGGTTGGCCGCCTCGCGGAAGGGCGCGAAATCGATGTCGACGATGGTGCAGCCAAGCCGCTCCGTGCGCCGGATCGCCACTTCGAACAGGTCGGCGTTCGCCGTGTCGCCGAAGAATTCCCGCTCCACCCCGACGGGCACGCCGACGCGCAAGCCCGTTTCGGGCAGGGCGACATCGGTACCCTCGCGGGAATAGGCGTCGTCCGCATCGGGGCCAGCGGCGATCCGGCGCACGAGGTCGGCTTCCGCCGCCGTTGCCCCGAAGATGGAAACGCAGTCGAGGCTGCGGCACGCCGGCACGACCCCCGATGTCGGCAGCATGCCCTTCGTCGGCTTCACCCCGACCAGATTGTTGAAGGCCGCCGGCACCCGGCCAGAGCCCGCCGTGTCGGTACCGAGCGAAAAGGGTACGAGCCCCGCCGCCACCGCCACCGCCGAACCGGAACTGGAGCCACCCGAGACATGATCGGCGCTGAACACGGAACGCGGCGCGCCATAAGGCGAGCGCGTGCCGTTCAGCCCGGTGGCGAACTGGTCGAGATTGGTCTTGCCGACGGGAAGGGCGCCCGCCGCCCGCAGCCGCGCAACCACCGCCGCATCCGCCGTCGGGCGATAGGCGAAGGCGGGGCAGGCTGCCGTCGTGGCCAGCCCGGCGACGTCGATATTGTCCTTCACCGCGAAGGGAATGCCCCACAGCGGCATGTCCGGCGAGGGGGTTTCGCCAAGCACCCGCGCCATGGCGCGCAGCGTTTCGTCGTCGAAGCGGGAAATCCACACCGCCGGATCGGAGCAGGCGGCGATCCGCCCGATCACGGCCTCGATCACGTCGAGGGGGGAAAGCGTGCCCGAACGATAGGCGCGCCGCAGGAAATCGATGGTCAGGATGCGGGGCAGGCCCATGCTCGTTCTCCCTCGATCAACGCCGACAGTCGGGCCACCCCGGCCCCGAACAAATTCTTGTATGCAATATCAGCAAAGCCCGTGCCAAGGGAAAAGCTGAGATTTTCCGCGCCGTCTGGCGGGCGGCTCGCTGCCGTGCGGTATCGTGTGGACAGGAAGATGGCGTATATCGCCTAAAAAAAAGGCGAACTGCGACGATCAGAAGCGATCGAGGAGACGGCGGATGTAGTCGAGTTCCTCGGGCGAGCGGGTCCGGTCCCCGGCGCGGCGCTGCAATTCGTCGAGGATTTCGCGCACGCGCTTCGCCTCGGCTTCCGTCGGCACGCGGACATCGTCGCCCGAGCCGAGTTCGCGCGCGCGCCGGGGCCGGCCCAGCGGGTCGCGGGCATCTTCCGAATCCTCGGCGCTGCCCTGGCCCTGGCCCTGGCCACGGCGCATGCCCAATTGCTGGGCCATCTGTTCGCCCAGTTCCTGCAAGCCTTCGCGCAGGGCCGACATGGCTTCACCCTGGGCGGCCGCCGCGGCGGCGGGATCACCGTTCTCGAGGGCGGAGCGGGCCTCGTCCATGGCGCGCTCGGCCCCGGTCAGGGCATCCGGCAGGGGCAGGCCGGCCTCGTCCAGCCGGCGCAGCATCTCGCCCAATTGCCGGCGCAGGCCTTCCTGGTCCCTGGCCATGCCTGTCATGTCGCCGTCGGGCGAGGCCATGGGCTGGCCGGGCTGGCCTTGCTGGCGGCGTTGCTGTTCGGAAAAGCTCTGGTCGCGCAGCTCGCCCTGGCGGCGCAGCATGTCGCCTAATTGCTGCATGCCTTCGCCGAGCGCCCTGGCGCTTCCGTCCTCTTGCATCATGCCCTGCATGGCCTGGAGGTTTTCCAGCATCTCGCGCAGGTCCTGCAGCATCTGGCGCGCGGCATCGCGCGAGCCGGTCTCGGCGGCACGCTGGGCCTCGTCGATCATGCGCTGGAGGTCGCGGTCGGTCAGCATCTGGCCGCCGGGCATGGGTTGCGCCTCGCCGTCGAAACCCCGGCGCATGGCTTCCTCCGCCATGGCGCGCAGATATTCGGCCATGGCCATGCGCAATTCGTCCATCAGGCGGGCGACCTCGGTATCGGAGGCGCCGGATTCGAGTGCTTCTTCAAGCGCTTCCTGCGCCGCGCGCAGATTGGCAAGCGCGCCCGGCACCCTTCCCTCGTCGAGGTCGAGGGCGATGTCCCACAAGAGGTCCACCACTTCGGCATCCTGGGCCGGATCCGCATGGCGGTAGAGTTTGGCGATCGACAGGATCAGACCGAGGTAGACCGACGTCCGCTCGCCATAGGCTTCGGGCCCGGCCGCGATCGCTGACAGGATCTCGGCGACCTTGCGCCGCTCATGGGGGCGCGCCACAAGCTGCTTGCGCGCGGCGGCGATGGCACGGGCGACCGGGTGGCGGAACTGCCGCTCGGGCAAGGTAATGGTGACGCTCTCGGAACGCCCGACCTGGTCGAGCGCGTCGGTCGCGGTCAGTTGCGCCGAAACGTCGAGGCCGGCCCAGGGATGCGCGGTCAGGTCCCGGAAAGCGATGCCCTTGGCGGCGGCCCGGCCGGTGGCGCCGCCCAGCGGCACCGTCAGCACGTCGTCATGGCCGGCAAGGCGCAGTTCGAGGGAGACCGCGTCGACGCCGTAATCATCCTTCGCCTCATAGGCGACGCGCAGGACCCGGCGCTCGGTCGCGGTCAGGGGATCGGTGAAGGCGGTGACGGGCGGCATGTCCGCCACCACTTCGAGCGGCCAGGCCGCGATCTCGCCGCCGCCGCCCAGCAGACGCAGGCTCGCGCCCGGCTCGACCGGAATTTCGCCCGCGAAACTGTCGGCTTCCATCGCCTCGAGCGGTACGCTCTTCTCGCCGAAGGCAACGGCGCCCGAGGCGACGCCGTAAAGCCTCGCGACCACGGTCGAACCGGCGGCGACCCGCAAGGCTTCGCCCGGGGCCAGCCCCTGACCGCCGAGATAGAGTGGCGGCAGTCGCGTATAGGCGGGGGGCGTGATCCAGGCGGTGAAACCGATGGTGTCCGCGGCAGGCCCATCCTTGGCCTTGCCGAAAAGCGGCACCAGCGACTCGGTCAGGCGCGGGCCCACCTCCGGCCCGGCGGCAACCGCCCCGACGACGAGGGCAAGCAGGACGATGGCGCGGAAGGCCCAGGGGTCGTGCCGGGCGAGTTGTGGCCGGGGGCCGTGCAGGCGCAAGCCCCGGGCATTCGCGACCGCGCGTTGCCGGTGCAGGGCCCAGAGGGATTGGGCCAGCGGGTCATCCTTGCCGGCGGCGATCGAATCATCGAGCGCCTCGAGGGCGCGGTGGGGTACCGCGTTGTCGGTCTCCAGCCGGCGCCGCGCGGCCGCTTCATCCGGCAGGCGAAGCGCCGACGGCACCCGGCGCCAGGCGACGATCAGGGCAAGGCCGAACAGGCCGAGCAACACGGCGTGGAGTGTCGCCGGCAGCCAGTCGAAGAGGCCGAACAGAGCGAGTGCGAGGAAGGCACCGATGACGCCGAGGCCGGGCAACAGCGCGGGCCCCAGCGCTTCCCCCGCGAGAACGAGACGGGTGAAGGTCAGGCGGCGCCGGAACGCCCGGTCGGTTCCAGCGCCGCCCGCCATGTCAGGCCCCGCCGTTCAGCCAGTCGGGGATATGGTCGAGGCCGATGATGGCCTCGGCCGGGACCCGGTCGCGCACCACGGCGAACCGGTCGCCGCTGACCAGCACTTCCGGGATCAGGGGGCGCGTGTTGTAGGTCGAGGCCATGGCCGCGCCATAGGCCCCGGCCGAAAGCACGGCGATCATGTCGCCCTGGGCCATCGCGGGCAGCGGCCGGTCGAGCGCGAGGAAGTCGCCCGTCTCGCACACGGGCCCGACGACGTCGACAGGCGCGACCGGCGCGTCCGGCGCCGGCGCCACCACGGGCATGACACCGTGGTACGCCTCGTAAAGGGTCGGACGGATCAGGTCGTTCATGGCCGCATCCACGATCACGAAGGTCTTCGCTGTCGCCTTCTTCACATAAAGCACCCGGGTGATCAGTACCCCGGCATTGCCGACGATCAGGCGACCCGGCTCCAGGATGATGCCACAGCCAAGGTGGCCCGTGGCCCTTTTCACGATGTCGGCATAGGTCGCCGGCGCCGGCGGCACGAGGCGATTCTCCTCATAGGGAATGCCGAGACCGCCGCCGAGGTCGAGGCGGTCGATCTTGTGGCCATCGGCCCGCAGGGCCACGACGAGGTCCGCGACCTTGCGGAACGCCGCCTCGAAGGGTTCGAGCGCGGTGAGCTGGCTGCCGATATGGACGTCGACGCCCACCACCTTCACGCCGGGCAGGGCGGCGGCGCGGGCATAGACGGAACGGACCTTTTCCCAGGCGATGCCGAACTTGTTCTCGGCCTTGCCGGTGGAGATCTTGGCGTGGGTCTTCGCGTCCACGTCCGGATTCACTCTGATGGTGATCGGCGCGCAGGCCCCCTTCGCGGTCGCCACCTGGGACAATTGCTCGAGTTCGGGCTCCGACTCGATATTGAACTGGTAGATACCGGCGTCCAGCGCCTGGGCCATTTCCTCGGGGGTCTTGCCGACGCCCGAGAAGACGATCCTCTCGCCCGGGATGCCGGCGGCCAGCGCGCGCTTCAGCTCGCCGCCCGAGACGACGTCGGCACCAGCACCCAGCCGCGCCAGGGTGGCGATCACCGCCTGGTTGGAATTGGCCTTGAGGGCATAGCAAACGAGAGCCTTCTGGTCGGCGAAGGCGTCGGCGAAGACGCGGAAATGGCGCTCCAGCGTCGCCGTCGAATAGCAGTAGAAGGGCGTGCCGACGGCAGCGGCGATCGCCTCGATCGACACATCCTCGGCATGGAGACGGCCGTCGCGATACTCGAAATGATTCATGGCGGTCCGGGTCTGTCAGAACATGGTCTGGGGCGTCGTGCCGGACGACCCGCTGTCATAGGTGCCCGTCTGATTCGGCTGGGCGGTTTCGGGCAGGTTCACGGTCTCGCCGCTGCCGGGGCGCATGGGATCGCCCCGCTTGCCGCAGGCCGAAAGCCCGCCGAGGGCCCCGAGCACGAGAAGGGCGGTTACGAATTTCCGCATCGTCATTCCCCGGTCAGAGCGAGAGGCGGCCGCGCGCCGCCATGATCTGGAAGCGTACGCCTTCCGGCGCGGTGCCGCCGAAGGAAATGCGGCTGGCCACCGAATTGTCGACCGAAAGCACGTCGAACACCGCCGCCGTGATTCGCGGCTCCACCGCCTGCATCTCCTCGAGCGTCAGGGCATCGAGGTCGACGCCCTTCGTCTCGGCTAGTTTCACGATGCGGCCGGTGACGTGATGGGCTTCGCGGAAGGGCATGTTCAGCGCCCGCACCAGCCAGTCGGCGAGGTCGGTCGCGGTCGAGAAGCCGGTCCCGGCGGCGGCCTTCAGCACGGCGGCGTTGGGGGTGAGGTCCGCGACCATGCCGGCCATGGCGTCGACCACCAGCTCGATCGAATCGGCCGCGTCGAAGACCGGTTCCTTGTCTTCCTGCATGTCCTTGGCATAGGCCAGCGGCAGGCCTTTCATGACGATCAGCAGGGCGTTCAGCGCGCCGATGACCCGACCGACCTTGGCCCGGCTCAGTTCCGCCGCGTCCGGATTGCGCTTCTGCGGCATGATGGAGGAGCCGGTGGTAAAGGCGTCGGTGAAGCTGACGAAACGGAACTGGGCGCTGGTCCAGATCACCATTTCCTCGGCGAGGCGGGACAGATGCACGCCCATGATCGAGGCGGCCGCCAGATATTCGAGGGCGAAATCGCGTGACGAGACGCTGTCCAGCGAATTGGTCGTCGGTCGGGCGAAGCCGAGATCCGCCGCCGTCATGTGGCGGTCGATCGGGAAGGAGGTGCCGGCCAGGGCGGCGGCGCCCAGCGGGCATTCGTTCAGGCGGGCGCGGGCGTCCGTCAGGCGGCCGAGGTCACGCTCCAGCATGGCGACGAAGGCCATCAGGTGGTGGCCGAAGGTGATCGGCTGCGCCACCTGGAGGTGGGTGAAGCCGGGCATGACCACGTCGGCATGCCTGTCCGCCTGGTCGAGCAGGGCGGCCAGCAGGTTGCGCACGCCGGCGGCGAGCCGGTCGATGGCGTCGCGCACCCACAGGCGGAAATCGGTCGCCACCTGGTCGTTGCGCGAGCGCGCGGTGTGCAGGCGTCCGGCGGCGGAGCCGATCAGCTCGGCCAGCCGCGCCTCGATGTTCAGGTGGATGTCTTCCCGGTCCTTGCGGTAGTCGAAACGGCCTTCCTCGATCTCGGCCTTCACGGTGTCGAGGCCGGCCTGGATCTTTTCGCCGTCCTCCCTTGTCAGGATGCCGGTCGCGACCAACATGCGCGCATGGGCCTTTGACCCCGTAATGTCCTGGGCGTAGAGCTTGCGGTCGAAATCGATGGAGGCGTTGATGCGCTCCATGATCTCGGCCGGGCCGCGCTCGAATCGGCCGCCCCACATCTGGTTGGAGGTGGCGGGGGCGGTGGGGGAAGTCTTGGTGGTATGGTCGGACATCGAAACGAACTGACTGTTGGGACCTGTTTCCAGGGGCTTCGAGGCGGCGCAGCGTCAGGGAGACGAGCAACATGAAACTGATGCCGGTTATCGCGATCGTGGCCGCCGTCGCCGGGATCGCCGGGGCGGCCGCCTTCTGGGCCCCCGGCGCGATCGACGCCCCGGGCACCCCGAAGATCGGGATCGCGAACTTTAGCCCGAGCGATGCGCCGAAGCCAGCACCCGCGATCGCCTTCCGGAATGCGGAAGGCGCCGAGGTGACTCTGGCCGATTTCAGGGGCAAGGTGCTGGTGGTGAATTTCTGGGCCACCTGGTGCGGCCCCTGTGTCGAGGAAATGCCCTCGCTCGCCCGGCTGGCCGAGGCCGGCAAGGCGGAAGGGATCGAGGTCCTGGCGCTTTCC
>JAQVKV010000587.1 GCA_028694545.1 Zavarzinia sp.
TGGGGGTTGCTCGGTCTGCTCTCCCTGCTCTGGGGCGGTTCCTTCTTCTTCACGGCTGTCGCCGTGCGCGAATTGCCCGCCTTCACCATCGTCGCCCTGCGAGTCGGCATTGCCGCGCTGGCTCTGCTGGCCGTTCTCGTCCTGCGCGGCCGGCGCCTGCCCTGGAGCCGGCCCTTCCTCGCCGCCTGTCTCGGCATGGGGATCCTCAACAATATCGTGCCCTTCTGCCTGATCGTTACCGGGCAGGGCTGGATCGCCAGCGGTCTCGCCGCGATCCTGAACGCGACCACGCCACTCTTCGCCGTGATCGTCGGCCATGTCGCCACCGACGACGAGAAGGCGTCGCCCCTGCGCCTTGCCGGGGTCGTGGTCGGCTTTCTCGGCGTAGCGCTCATGCTGGGGCCCGCGCTCGCATCGGCCGGGGACCGTCCGCTCGGCATGGTGCTCGTGCTCGGCGCCGCCTTCTCCTATGCCTGCGCCGGGGTCTTCGGGCGGCGCTTCCGGCGCATGGGCGTGGCGCCCTCGGTGGCCGCGACCGGTCAGATCTGCGCCGCGGCCCTCCTGATGCTGCCGTTGGCCCTCGTCGTCGACCGGCCCTGGACCCTGCCCCTGCCGGGGGCGGGGACCATGGCCGCCATTCTCGGTGCCGGCCTGCTGTCGACCGCGCTCGCCTACGCCCTCTATTTCAGAATTCTGCAAGTGAGCGGGGCCACCAACGTCTCCCTGGTGACATTCCTGATTCCGGTCTCCGCCATCGTCCTCGGCGCTATTTTCCTAGGAGAATCCGTGGAATTCCGTCATCTGGCAGGCATGGCGCTGATTGGCGCCGGCCTTGCGGCGATCGACGGGCGCCTTTTGTCGCGGTCACTTGCGAAATATTGAAATTGTTACCGGGGTGCGCCTATATGTAACGGATCGTTCTCCGAACTGCGACGAGCCGTGACCGATTCCCATCCTGGCGACGTGCCAAACTTCGATCTCTACGACCGCCTGCCCCTCATCGGGGAGGCCGCGCCCGATTTCCAGGCCCGTTCCACCATGGGGACGGTGTCCCTGTCGGGATTCCGGGGCCGCTGGGTCCTGCTGCTGTCGCATCCGGCGGATTTCACGCCGGTCTGCACCTCGGAGTTCGTTGCCCTGGCCCGCAACGCCCATCGTTTCAAAGCGCTGGACTGCGCTCTGGTCGCCCTTTCGGTCGACAGTCTGTTCGCCCATATCGCCTGGAGCCTGGCGATCGAGGAGAAGTTCGGCGTCACGATCGACTTCCCGATCATCGAGGATGTCTCACTGGCGATCTCGCGCGCCTTCGGCATGGTGCATCCGCGCGCGGGCACGACGGCGACGATCCGGGCCGTCTTTGCCATCGACCCGGAAGGGGTGATCCAGGCGATCCAGTACTATCCGATGTCGGTCGGGCGCTCGGTGGACGAATTGCTGCGCCTCGTGGCCGCGCTCAAGACGGCGGCGGGTAGCGGCTGTTCGGTGCCGGCCGACTGGCAAGAGGGCGACGCAGTCCTGGCGCCGCCGCCGCTGGCGCTGCCCGAGGCGCGTCTCCGGCAGGCCATGCCCGGCAGCCGGGACTGGTATTACGGCGATCAGGGCGGCGATCCTGGCCCGAAGCTTCGCAAGGGACGCAAATGATGGCTGAAGCCGAACTCTTGCCCCAGGCCGACCGCGCGGCCGAATTCCTGAAGGTCCTGGCCAACGCCAACCGGCTGATGATCGTCTGCCACCTGCTCGGGGGCGAGAAATCGGTCTCGGACCTCGAAAGCGAACTTGGTATCCGCCAGCCGACCCTGTCGCAGCAATTGGGCATCCTGCGCGAGGCGGGTATCGTCGCCGGCCGGCGCGACGCGAAATCGGTGATCTATCACCTGGCCGACGACCGTGCCCGGCCGATGGTCGCTGTCATGAACAATCTGTTCTGTGGCGGGTCGGCCACGAACGGTACCGTCCCGGCCGATCCCGAAACGGCGCCGGCCACCATGGGACGGCGGCCGGCGGCCCCGGGCGAGGCCGCCGCCTTTCCGACCGTGCGCCGGCCGTCACGTCCGTCGCCGGAGTGACGGCCGGCTTTCACGGGGCCGTGCCTCAGAGGCTCTTCTTCGAGAAGAACCAGTCGGTGTAGTCGTAACCGAGGCTGGCGCGGGCGTCGGCGTCTTCCGCGGTCTTCGGCGGCGGCACGATCACCGGTTCGCCCTTCTTCCAGGCTTCAGGCGTCGCGACGCCGTTGGCGTCCGTGGTCTGCAGGGCTTCGACGAGGCGCAGGAACTCGTCGACCGAGCGGCCGTTCGACATGGGGTAGTAGACCATGGCGCGCAGGATGCCGTTCGGGTCGATGATGAAGGTCGCGCGCACGGCGGAAGTGTCGCTGGCGCCGGCATGGATCATGCCGTAGGCCTTCGCGACCTCCATCGAGAGATCCTCGATGATGGGGAAGGGGATCTTCACGCCGAACTTTTCGTCGATCGTGCGCATCCAGGCGATGTGGGCGAAGAGGCTGTCGATCGACAGGCCGAGCAACTCGCAGCCCAGCGCCTTGAAGGCGTCGGCTCGGCGCGCGAAGGCCATGAATTCCGTGGTGCAGACCGGGGTGAAGTCGGCCGGGTGCGAGAACAGCACCAGCCACTTGCCCTTGTAGTCGGTCAGCGAGCGTTCGCCGGCCGTGGTCTTCGCCTTGAAGTAGGGGGCGGGTTCGTTCAGTCGGGGCAGGCCGACGGCTTGGGTCTCGGACATCGTTTCCTCGTCAGGTCTTGGCGCCGGGGGCGCCG
>JAQVKV010000588.1 GCA_028694545.1 Zavarzinia sp.
AGAGCGCGGTCGGACCGCTTGACCGCACGCTCGGCTTCGCCTTCGGCGTGGAGCGGGCGCTGGTGCTCGCCTCGGTCGCCTATCTCGTGGTGGTCAATCTGACCCAGGAGCCGGAAGACCCGACCTGGATGCGCGAGGCGAAGACCCTGCCCATCGTCCGTGCCGGGGCCGAGATCGTCTTCGATCTCCTGCCCGAGAACCTGCGCAGCCCCGAAGCGATGGACCGCCTGCAGGCGCAAGGTTCCGCCGTGCTCGACGGGGCCCGCGCGGTCGAGGAACTGGCCCCCGTGGTCGCCCCGGCGCTGGTGCCGGGCAACGCCCCCAGCACCACCCCGGCGCCGGGCCCGCAGGGCGCCCTCGGCACGCAAGACCGGACCGAAACCGGCTACACCCAGGATCAGGTGAACGACATCAACAGCCTCGTCGGCCGGGTCGGCGCGGGCACATCCAAGTGAAGGAGCCGGGTTCGTTGACGACCCCATTCGACGACGATCATCTGCGCGAGGAATGCGGCATCTTCGGCATCTACGGTCATGCCGAAGCCGCCCGCCACGTTGCCCTCGGCCTGCATGCCCTGCAGCATCGCGGTCAGGAGGCGGCCGGCATCGTCGCCTTCGACGGTGCCCGCTTTCAGGCCCACAGGGCCATGGGCCATGTCGCCGAGGCTTTCGAGTCCGACCGCGTCATGGGAGAACTGACGGGCTACTCCGCCATCGGCCACGTGCGCTACGCCACCTTCGGCGCCACCATCCTGCGCAACGTCCAGCCCCTCTTCGCCGATCTCTCCTTCGGCGGCTTCGCCATCGCCCACAACGGCAATCTGACCAATGCCATGGCGCTGCGCCGGCGCCTGGTGCAGAGCGGCTGCATCTTCCAGTCGACCTCGGATACCGAGACGATCCTGCATCTCGTCGCCACCTCCTCGAAGGTCGGCGTGGTCGAGCGCCTGATCGACGCCCTGTCCCAGATCGAAGGGGCCTACAGCCTCGTCGCCCTGACCGATTCCATGATGCTCGGCATGCGCGATCCGCTGGGCGTGCGTCCGCTGGTGCTCGGCAAGCTCGATGACGGCTCCATGGTCTTCGCCTCCGAGACCTGCGCGCTCGACATTATCGGCGCCGACTTCGTGCGCGACGTCGAGCCGGGCGAGATCGTCATCATCTCGGACGAGGGCCTGCGAAGCCTGAAGCCCTTCGTCACCCCGCGCCCGCGCTTCTGCATCTTCGAGCACATCTATTTCGCCCGTCCCGACAGCGTGGTCGAGGGCCGCAGCGTCTATGACGTGCGCAAGGCGATCGGCGCCGAACTCGCCCGCGAATCCGGTGTCGACGCCGATGTGGTGATCCCGGTGCCCGATTCCGGTGTGCCCGCCTCGATCGGTTACGCGGCGGAGGCCGCAATTCCCTTCGAACTCGGCATCATCCGCAACCACTACGTCGGCCGCACCTTCATTGAGCCGACGCAGCAGATCCGCAATCTGGGCGTCAAGCTGAAGCACAACGCCAACCGGCCGCAGATCGAGGGCCGGCGCGTCGTCCTGGTGGACGATTCGATCGTGCGCGGCACCACGTCGCTGAAGATCGTGCAGATGGTGCGCGACGCGGGCGCCAGGGAGGTGCACATGCGCATCGCCAGCCCGCCGACCACCCATTCCTGCTTCTACGGCGTCGACACCCCGGAGCGCAGCCAGTTGCTGGCCGCGACCCACGACGTCGAGGGCATGCGCAAGTTCATCCAGGCCGACAGCCTCGCCTTCATCTCGATGGACGGTCTCTACCGCGCCATGGGCGAGCACGGCCGCAATGCGGAGGCGCCGCAGTTCTGCGACGCCTGCTTCACCGGCGAATACCCGATCTCCCTGACCGACCACTGGGGCGGCGACGAAGACCAGTCGCGCCGGTCGCGGGTCAAGGTAGCGGGCTGACGGGAACGCCCATGACACGACCGCTCGAAGGGCGCCTCGCCCTGATCACCGGGGCGTCGCGCGGTATCGGCTGGGCCGTCGCCCGGGCCTATGCCGCCGCCGGTGCCGATCTCATCCTGCTGGCCCGCACCTCGGGCGCGCTCGAGGAGCTGGACGACACGATCCAGGCGGACGGCGGCAAGCCTTCCACCCTCGTACCCCTCGATCTCGCCGATGTCGCGGGGATCGACCGGCTGGGCGGGGCCATCCACGAGCGCTGGGGCAAGCTGGACATTCTCGTCTCCAATGCGGGCGTGCTCGGCATGCTCGCTCCGCTCGGCCATATCAAGCCGAAGGACTGGGACAGCCTGATGGCGGTGAACATCACCGCGAACTGGCGCCTGATCCGTTCGCTCGACACCCTGCTGCGCGCCTCCGACGCCGGCCGGGCGATCTTCGTGACCTCCGGCGCCGCAGACAAGGGCGAGGCCTATTGGGGCGGCTATGCCACCTCGAAGGCCGCGCTGAACGCGCTGGTGCGGGCCTATGCGGCGGAAACCGTGACCACCAATCTGCGGGTCAACCTGCTCTCGCCCGGTCCCATCTCGACGGGCATGCGCGCCAAGGCGTTCCCGGGCGAGGATCGCGAGACCCTGGCGAAGCCCGTGGACGTCGCCCCCCTCTTCGTCGAACTGGCCCGCAAGGAAGAGACACGCCACGGCCAGATCGTGCGCTATAGTCGGGCCTGACGACAACAGGGCGAGAGGGCCCGGTCATGCCGCAAGAACAGCGCCTGCTGAATGCGAACCCCGCGCCGCTCGAGATCGGGAGCCGCGGGCCCGGGGCCCCGGCGGACGTCTGGG
>JAQVKV010000589.1 GCA_028694545.1 Zavarzinia sp.
GCGTCTCCTCGACTTCAAGACGGTGGACTGAAGGGCCCGCGTCCCCCCATTTCCGTCGTCCCGGCGCGGGCCGGGACCTCATGACGAGATGGCGCCCATACCTGAAAAAAGAACCCGGCCTTCGCCGGGATGACACATCCGCGCGGCAACCGCCCCCCCCTCAGCTCGCGACAGCAAGGCCGATATCCTTGCGCAGATGGTCGAGATAGGCGCGCAGCGCGGCGGGCTTCACCGGCTTTGGCAGGAGCTCCACCTGATGGCGCTTCGCCTCCTGGCGCAGGCGCGGCTCGCGGTCCGCGGTGATCAGGGCGGCGGGCAGAAGCCGTCCCGCCTGCTGGCGCAGGGCCGTGATCGCGGCCAGCCCGTTGCTGCTGCCGCCCAGGTGATAATCCACCAGGATCACGTCGGGCCCGCGCCCCATGTCACGTATCAGGTCTTTCGCCGCCTCGACCGATTCCGCCGTCACCACATCGCAGGCCCAGCCCTTGAGCAGGGCGGCGATCGCCTCGCGGATCGAGGCCTCGTCGTCGAGGGCGAGTACCGACAGGCGGACCGGATTGGCGCCCACGGGCGGCAGGGCCGCCTGCTCGACCCGGCGCGGCACCGGCGCCTCGGTCAGGGGGGCCGCCACGGTAAAGACCGAGCCCCGGCCGAGGGCCGAGCGCACCCCGATCGGATGATCGAGGATGCGGCAGATACGCTCGACGATGGCGAGGCCAAGACCAAGGCCCTTGGTCCCCTGCTCTTCCGTCTTGCCGTTCAGGCGCACGAACTCGCCGAAGATCGTCGCCTGATGCGCGGGGTCGATACCGGCGCCACTGTCCCACACCTCGATGACCGCGTGACCGCCGCGCGGGCGGGCACCGATCAGCACGCGGCAACGGGAACGCGCGGGATCACTGTAACGGATCGCGTTCGAGAGATAGTTCTGGATGACCCGTCGCAGCAACTGCGGATCGGAACGCACGGCGAGCGCCGACGGCATGACCACGAGTTCCACCCCGCGCTTCGCGGCCAGCGGCGCCAGCGTCGAGGCGATGGTCTCCATCAGGGGGCCGAGGGCCACCGCCTGCCAATCGGGCACCATCACGCCCTGATCGAGGCGCGAGATGTCGAGCAGCGCGTCCAGCAGCACCTCGACCGCGCCGAGCCCCTGGTCGACCTTGGCGACCAGGGGTTCACCCGGGTAACGGTCGGCCAGCGCGGTCGCGAACAGGCGGGCGGCATGCAGGGGCTGCAGCAGGTCGTGGCTGGCGGCGGCAAGGAAGCGGGTCTTGCCGAGATTGGCTTCTTCCGCCCCGGTGCGCGCCTGGTCCAGTTCGGCGATGACCCTCGTCAGGTCCGCCGTACGCTCCTCGACCCGACGCTCCAGGCTTTCGTTCGCGGTCTTCAGGGCCGCTTCGGCGATATGACGCTCGGTCACGTCGGTCACCATGATCGAGAAGCCACCGCCAGGCATGGGGTCGAAACGCAGTTCCATGCGTGCCCCATCCGGCCGCTCGACCTCGCGTACCGTGGTCATGCCACCGACCGGCATGGCAAGCACGGTACCGAGCGAGCGCAGCCGCCCGACCACGCCCAGCTCGCCATTGGTGGTCCCCACCCGCGCCTGTTCGCGCGGCAGCCACAACATGTCGAAGAAGCGGTCGTTCCAGGTCACGAGGCGGCGGTCGCGGTCGAACACGGCGATGCCCTGGCTGACGTGGTCGAGGGTCGTGCGCAACAGGGCGAAATTCTGCCGGATCGCTTCCGACGCCTCGCCCAGCACGGCACGCATGGCCCGGCCCGACAGACGCGAGCCCTGCCGCGCGGAAGCGAGCACGACCCGGGCGGACGCCGCGCCGATGACGCCCGAAAGCAGGCGCTCGGTGAAGGCGGCGACATTGACGCCCGTCCGTTCGATGCCGGCGTAGGCCTGCTCCGCCTGATCCGCGCCGATGAAGCGCGCCGACAGGCTCTTCAATTCCTCGACCGAGAGGGCGGCACCGGCCCGCTGCACGGTCTCGGCGTCGAGCTCCACCTTGGGGGCGACGAACGCCTCCGCCTGTTCCCGGTCCCGCTTGTGCGGCACCGAAAGCAGCGAACCGGCGATGAGAAGGACGAAGTTGACGCCGAGGCTGGCCAGTACCCCTTGGCTGAGGGTGTCGAGATCGCCCATCATGTCGGGCATCAGGCTCGAGAGCGGCGTCACCCCGTCGTCGCCGAGGATGGTCGGCAGGAACAGCGCATAGAGCCAGATCAGACCGCCGCCGGCCAGCCCGGCGACGGCGCCGTTGCGATGCGCCCGGCGCCAGAACAGGCCGGTGATCAGCGCGGGCGCGAACTGGGCGGCCGCCGCGAAGGAGATCAGGCCGATCGAGACGAGGCTGAGCTGGCTGGCCAGCGAGCGTTCGTAGAGATAGCCGAGCAGCAGGACGACGACGACGGCAACGCGCCGCGTCACGATGACCACCCGGCCACTGTCGTGGCGCTCCAGCCGGCGCCAGCGCAGCAGGAAGGGCATGGCGATTTCGTTCGAGGCCATGATCGACAGGGCGAGACAGGCGACGATGACCATGCTGGTCGCCGCCGACAGACCACCGATGAAGACGAATGTGGAAAGCGCATCGGCCCCGCGCGACAGCGGCACCGCGAGGACGAACATGTCCGGGCTGAAGCGCTCCGGCGCGCTGCCGAGACCCGCGACCGCGATCGGCACGACGAAGAAATTGATCACGACCAGATATATCGGAAACAGCCAGCGCGCCGTGCTCAGATGATTGCCAG
>JAQVKV010000590.1 GCA_028694545.1 Zavarzinia sp.
TACGGCACGCCCTATCAGTGGGGCCCCAACGTGCTGATGTACAACACCGAAACCTTCGGCGGTAAGGCACCGGAAAGCTGGGACGTGGTCTTCAAGGCCATGGACCTGCCCGACGGCAAGCCGAACAAGGGCCGGGTGCAGGCCTATGACGGGCCGATCTATATCGCCGATGCCGCACTCTACCTGAAGACGGCGGCGCCGGAACTTGGCATCACCGATCCTTACGCGCTGACCGAGGCGCAATATGCGGCGGCGCTCGAATTGCTGAGGGGCCAGCGCGCCCTCGTCGGCCGCTACTGGCACGACGCCACCGTCCAGACCGACGATTTCAAGAACGAAGGCGTGGTCGCCTCGGGCTCCTGGCCGTTCCAGGTCAACCTGCTGCAGGCCGACGGCCAGCCCATCGCATCGACCGTGCCGCGCGAAGGGGCGACGGGCTGGGCCGACACCACGATGATGCATGCCGATGCCGCCCATCCCAACTGCGCCTACATGTGGATGGAACATTCGCTCCAGCCCAAGGTGCAGGGCGATGTCGCGGCCTGGTTCGGCTCCGTGCCCGCCGTGCCCGCCGCCTGCAAGGGCAACGGACTGCTGAGCGATGCCGGTTGCGCCACCAACGGCTTCGACAATTTCGACAAGATTTCGTTCTGGAAGACGCCGGTCGCGAAATGCGCGGCGGGCACTTGCGTGCCCTACAGCCGCTGGGTCAGTGACTATATCGCGGTAATGGGCGGCCACTGAGCCCCGGCCGGGGCGGGGCCAGACCCCGCCCCATCGCCCAACGATCAGGACAAGCCATGACGTCTGCTGTCGAATTCCATTCGGTGTCTCGGCATTTCGGCCCGGTGCGCGCGGTCGACGCCGTCGATCTCGCCATCGCCGAGGGCGAATTCTTCGCCATGCTGGGGCCGTCCGGATCGGGCAAGACCACCTGCCTTCGTCTGGTCGCCGGCTTCGAGCAGCCGACCAGCGGTGAGATCACGATCTTCGGCGAGAGCGCCAATGGCCTGCCGCCCTGGAAACGCCACGTCAACACCGTGTTCCAGGACTATGCGCTGTTTCCCCACATGACCATCCTGGACAACGTCGCCTATGGCCTGATGGTCAAGGGCGTGGATCGTCCGACCCGGGAGCGCGCCGCCGCCGAGGCCCTCGACCTCGTCAAGCTGGGGGGCTATGGCGGCCGGCGCACGGGGCAATTGTCGGGCGGCCAGCGTCAGCGCGTGGCACTCGCCCGCGCGCTCGTGAACAAGCCGAGCGTGCTGCTGCTCGACGAGCCGCTCGGCGCGCTCGATCTCAAGCTGCGCGAGGCGATGCAGGAGGAACTGAAGGGCCTGCAGAAGGCGCTCGGCATCACCTTCATCTTCGTCACCCACGATCAGGGCGAAGCCCTGTCCATGGCCGACCGGGTGGCGGTGTTCAACAATGGCCGGATCGTCCAGGCCGGCACGCCCGAAGATATCTACCAGCGCCCGAGAAGCCGCTTCGTCGCCGATTTCGTCGGCTCCGCCAATATCCTGCCGCCGGACCTGGTGGATCACCTCGTCGGGCGCCGTGCCCATGCCAGCCTGAGGCCGGAATCGATCGGCGTCGAGGCGGGGGGCGATCGCCTTTCCCTGAACGGGGTGCTGCAGAGCGTCAGCTTCCTCGGCGCCGTGCGCCGCATCGCGGTCGCTGTCGGCGAGCTGGTGCTGCACGCGCATCTCCCGGCCGGCCAGGACGTGCCGGCGACCGGCGGCCCGGTCACGCTGCGCTTTGCCGCCGACGCGCTCAATCTCCTGGACGATCCGGCGTGACGGCGATGGTGACGGAAAGCGTCCTGTCGCGGCTGTCGGGCGCCCTGTGGCGCCGGCCCCGGCTGCTGCTCCTTTTGCTGCTGGCACCACCGCTGTTGTGGCTCGGCATCGTCTATGTCGGCTCGCTCTTCGCGCTGCTGCTGCAGAGCTTCTTCACCTTCGACGATTTCACCGGCCAGACGCGCTACGACCTGACCCTGTCGACCTATGGCCAGCTCCTCAGCGCCGCCAATTTCGACATCATCCTGCGCACCGTGGTGATGGCGGCGCTGGTTACCGTGGCATCCGCCGTGATCGCCTTTCCCATCGCCTATTACGCCGCGCGTTACGCGCGCGGTCGGTGGAAGGCCGCCTTCTATCTTGGCGCCATGCTGCCCCTGTGGTCGTCCTATCTGGTCAAGATCTACGCTTGGAAGATGATCCTCGCCAAGGAAGGGATCATCGGCTGGCTGGCGGCGCAGCTTCACCTTTCCGGCGTGCTCGAGGCCTGGCTGTCGCTTCCCGTCGTGGGCGGAAATTCCCTGTCGGTCAGCCAGACCGGGACCTTCATCGTTTTCGTCTACATCTGGCTGCCCTACATGATCCTGCCGATCCAGGCGGCCCTGGAACGGGTGCCGTCCAACCTGATCGAGGCGTCCTCCGATCTCGGCGCGGCTCCCGGCGCCACCTTCCGCCATGTCCTGCTGCCGTTGGCGCTGCCGGGCATCGTGGCGGGGTCGATCTTCACCTTCTCCCTGACGCTCGGCGACTATATCGTGCCGGGCATCATCGGGACCTCGCGCCTGTTCATCGGTCAGGCGGTCTATGTCCAGCAGGGGACGGCGGGCAATGTCCCGCTGGCGGCCGCCTTCTCGGTCGTGCCCGTCGTCATCATGGCGTTCTACCTCTGGGTCGCGAAACGGAAAGGGGCCTTCGATGCGCTCTGACGGAAGACCGGGGGCGCCCCGAGATCGGAAGAGCGTCG
>JAQVKV010000591.1 GCA_028694545.1 Zavarzinia sp.
CGGGCGATGTGAGGAGCGCGAGCCGGCATTATCGCCGCCGATGTTCCCGGCGCCAACGCCCAGGGGTTTGCCCGGTCCATTGGCGGAAGGCGCGGTTGAACGAACTCTGCTCCGCGAAGCCCAGCAGCAGCGTGATTTCGCTCAGGCCGAGCGAGGGGTCCCGCAGATAGGTCTGGGCCAGTTCCTGTCGCGTCCTGTCCAGCAACCGCTGGAACGACAGGCCACCCTCGGCCAGGTGGCGCTGCAGGGTGCGCACCGAAACCGCCATGGCCGCCGCGATCTCCGCCAGCGAGACACGGGCATCGGGTAGCAGACGCAGGATCATCCGCTGCACCTGGAAGGCGAAAGGATCGGCCCCCGGCAATGCGCTGGACAGGGCTTCGCCCTGGCGGTCGAGCAACTGGCGCAGCGTCGGATCGGCCGTGGGCAGCGGCCTCTCCAGATATTCGGCCGGGAAGCGAACGCGCAGATAGGGCGCGTCGAAATGCACGGGACAGCCGAAGAAGCGCTCGTAAGGCGCCGGATCGGCGGGGGCCGGCGACGGAAAGCACACTTCCAGCGGGCTGGGCGCATCGGGCGCCGTCCTGCGCAGGAAATTCAACAGCGCAGAAATCGCCGTCTCGTCGACCAGAAGGCCGAGGCTCGCCATCCCGGTGATCGGCCAGCCGATTTCCGCGTAATGCGCGCCAAGTGTCACGCGGGCGAGCTTAACGCCATAGAACAGCGCCTCGAAACGCTGATAGGCATAGATCGCCTGCCCCAGATTGTCGCTGGCCAGCACCAGATAGCCGAGCACGCCGACATGCTGGAAGCCGACACAGGCACCGATCTCCAGCCCCCGGCCCGGCCCCGGCCGCAAGGCGACGGCGCGCTCCAGTAACGCCGGCCATTGCAGGATCGGCACCGCATCGGCGGGACCATAGCGCATCACCGAAGCCCGCAGGGCCGGCGCGTCGAGGTGGTGCAGATCGAGCCAGTCGAGCAGCACGCGCACGAAGGCGCCATTCATCCTGATCGATGATGGCGCGGGGAAATGATCAGTCACGCTCATGGCGTGATCCGACAATTCTTTGGCACGATCCGTCAATATTGAATGTGGCCGCACGCATAGATTGGCTTCCAGTGAAACTGGAGGCCCCGATGAGCCTGTTCGATCCCTTCGTCTCTTTCATCCAGTCAAGCGACTGGAAATCATGGGTCCTAATCGCGATGGTACCGATCTTCGCCCTGACGATCGTCGTCGAGGCGTGGCGCTTCCGACGGACCGGGGTCTATGGCCTGAAGGATTCGGCGGCCAGCCTCCTGCTCGGCGCGGGCTATCTGATCCCCGAAGCGGCCATGCAGGCCCTGGTAGTCGTCGCCATGATGGGTTGGGTCCATGAATTCCGCCTGATGGACATCCCGACCAACGCCGGCACCTTCGCCCTGCTCTATGTCCTGGTCGACCTGCTTTTCTACGTCTATCACCGCACCAGCCACCGCGTGCGCTGGTTCTGGGCAACCCATGTCGTCCACCATGCGTCGGAGCACATGAATTTCACCACTGCGGCGCGACAGAGCACGCTCTATGCCGTCAGCGGTGCCTTCATCTTCTTCGCGCCGGCGGCCCTGCTCGGTTTCGAGATCGAATGGATCACCTTCGCGCTGGCGCTCAATCTGGCCGGGCAATGGTTCCTGCACACGCAGTGGATCCGCCGCCTGCCCCGCGCGATCGAATTCATCCTCAACACGCCGTCCCACCACCGCGCCCATCACGGCCGCAACGGCGATTACATCGACTGCAACTTCGGTGGTTCACTGATCATCTGGGATCGGCTGTTCGGCACCTTCGTGCCCGAGAGCGACGAGGAGCCGCCCGAATTCGGCATCGTCCGCCAGGTCCGCAGCTACAACCCGGTCTGGCTGAACCTGCACGAATGGGCCGACATGTTCCGCGACGTGGCCCGTCCCGGCCCACTGTGGCTGCGCCTGAAGCATCTGTGGGCACCGCCGGAATGGCAACGGCCGGCGAAAGCCGGTCAGGCGGCGCAGGATGAAGTGGTGAGCCGGGTGGGAATCGAACCCACGACCACATGATTAAAAGTCACGTGCTCTACCGACTGAGCTACCGGCTCACACTCTGGCCCCGGGGATTCGGTCGGCCCCGAGGGGGCGCACCATAGAGGCGGGGTGCGGGCGAGGTCAATAGTCGGCCTCGCCCTTGTCATAGGCCTCGACGAAGGCGGAAAGCTTGCCGCGGCGGATGGCGCTGCGCAGGCCCGCCATCAGGTCCTGATAGTGCTGGAGATTATGGGCGGTCATGAGCATGGCGCCCAGGATCTCCTGCGATTTCACCAGGTGGTGGATATAGGCGCGGGAAAAGTCGCGGCAGGCCGGGCAATGGCAGCGCTCGTCCAGCGGTGCCGCGTCCTCGGCGAAGCGGGCGTTGCGGATGTTGATCGCGCCCTTGCGGGTGAAGGCCTGGCCATTGCGGCCCGAGCGGGTGGGCATGACGCAATCGAACATGTCGATGCCGCGCGCGACCGCGCCGACGAGGTCCGACGGCTTGCCGACCCCCATCAGGTAGCGCGGCTTGTCCACCGGCAGGAAGGGCGTGGTCGCGGCGATGGTCTCGAACATCACATCCTGCGGTTCGCCCACCGCAAGACCACCCAGCGCATAGCCCGGGAAATCGATCGCGATCAGTCCCTCCACGGAGGCCCGGCGCAGGTCGGCTTCCGTGCCGCCCTGGACGATGCCGAAAATGGCCCTGCCCGGCGGCGG
>JAQVKV010000592.1 GCA_028694545.1 Zavarzinia sp.
ATCGAGGAAGGCGGCAAGGCAGTCCCGCGCCACTTCGAGGCCGACGATGCGGCCGCCGAGGACGAGGACATTGGCATCATTGTGCTGACGCGAGAGCCGCGCCGTCAGCCCGTCGTGGCACAAGGCCGCGCGCACTTCGGGAAAGCGGTTGAGGGCGATCGAAATGCCGATACCGGACCCGCAAATGGCCACGCCCCGCTCCACCTTGCCGTCGGCGATGGCCTTGGCCATGGCATAGCCGAAATCGGGATAGTCGACGGAAGCGGTGCCATTGGTACCGAGGTCCAGCACCTCGATGCCACGGGACTTCAGCTCTTCCGCCAGAAAGGATTTCAGGTCGACGCCGGCATGATCGGACGCCAAGGCAATGACAGACACGGCAAGTGCCCTCACGGTTGATGGCAAGGGCCGGAACTTACCAGATGTCGCCAGCCAATACCATGCCGCACACTATGGGTGCGGCATGGCAGCCATGCGGGAGGTCAGCCGCCGAACATTGCCTTTTCGGCCGTCAGCGCCTCGATGAAGGCGGGGCGGGCCTGGATGACGGCGAGATAGGCGGCGAGTTTCGGATATTTCGCCGCATCCAGCGCGATACCGGCATAGGCGAGATTGGTCAGATGCGCGCCGACCGCGATGTCGGCCAGCGTCAGCGTGTCGCCGACCAGGAAATTGCTGGCCGGGATCTGTTCCTCCAGATAGGCGAAGGCCGGCGGCAAGCCTTCCTTCTCGGCCTTTTCGGCGGCGGCGAGATCGCCGTCCTGGCCCATGAAGCGAGGCGCCACGACCCGGTTCCAGAAGATGGTGCCGACATGGGCCGCCAGGATGGTATCCGCGAATTCCTCGAACCAGATGGTCTTGGCCCGCAGGGCGGGATCCGCCGGCAGGACCGGCTTCTCGGGATATTTCGCCTCGACATAGGTCAGGATCGCGGTCGAGTCACAGATCGAGAAATCGCCGTCGGAAAAGGCCGGGATCTTGCCGAACGGGCTCATGGCCCGGAACTCGGGCGAGCTGTCGCCCGGCATCACCGGCTTCATCTCGAAGGCCAGCCCCTTCTCCTTCAGGGCGACCAGCGTCTTGCGCACATAGGGGGACAGGCCCACGCCGTACAGAATCATCACGTTCTCTCCTCCCAAGCCCCTCTTTCCGGGGTCGGGCGGACGATGACTCGTTCCGGTCAGGGGCGCCAGCCCCCAGATGCGGTGTAAGGTGTCAGCCCCCGAGAGTGTCGAGGGCCGCCACGAGCGTCTCCTTGGCCCGTTCATAACGCGCGGCGAGAGAGGCGGCCCGATCAGGCGGCAATTGGGCAAGACGCGCCGGATCGCTGTTGTCCGAAAGATCGGCGAGCTTGACCCGCATGGCGGGGACGAAACCACTCGCCGCCATCTGCTCGATCCAGTCCTGATAGCTGGAGCCGCTCTCCGTTTTGGTCAGCGCGGTAACGATGGCGACGATGTCCGCGCCATAGCCGCGTTCCAAAAGGTCCGCCGCCGTGGTCGGCGTATCTTCAATCGCGTCGTGCAGCCAGGCGGCATGACGCTCGGCCACCGTCGCGTCGGGAAAAAGGCGGAGCAGATGGCGGGAGACGCGGGCGAGATGGCCGAGATAGGGCGCCCCCGCCTTGTCGGTCTGCCGAGCGTGGAGCATGCCGGCGAAGGCCGCCGTTTCCTCGAGGGTCGGATGCTCGACCACCATGTCCCTGCCCCCCTGTCCCCACGGGGCCTGTCGTGCGACCGCCCGCGCCGGTCAGGATGACACGGACGCGGGCGGTCGACGATCACCAATGCGCTCAGTCGGCCTTCTTCTCGGGCAGGGCCAGGCGGATCGAGAGTTCGCGCAGTTGCTTCGGCGTCACCGTCGCCGGCGCGCCCATCATCAGGTCTTCCGCCTTCTGGTTCATCGGGAAGACGATGACTTCGCGGATGTTCGGCTCTTCCGCCAGCAGCATGACGATGCGATCGACACCCGGGGCGATGCCGCCGTGCGGGGGCGCGCCGTAGCGGAAGGCGTTCAGCATGCCGCCGAAGCGCGCCTCGACCTCCTCCGCGCCATAGCCCGCGATCTCGAAGGCCTTCAGCATGATGTCCGGGCGGTGGTTACGGATGGCGCCCGACGACAGTTCGATGCCGTTGCAGACGATATCGTACTGATAGGCGTTGATGGTCAACGGGTCCCGCGTCTCCAGGGCTTCCATGCCGCCCTGGGGCATCGAGAACGGATTGTGCGAGAAGATGATCTTCTTCTCGTCCTCGTCGTATTCGAACATCGGGAAGTCGACGATCCAGCAGAAGCGGAAGGTGTCCTTCTCGATCAGGTCGAGTTCGGTGCCGATGCGGGTGCGCGCCAGGCCGGCGAGCTTGGCGGCCGAGGCTTCCTTGTCGCAGGCGAAGAAGATCGCGTCGCCGTCCGAAAGGCCGGTCATTTCCTTCAGCATGGCGACCCGCTCGGGCCCGATGTTCTTGGCGACGGGGCCCTTGCCCGCCTCGCCCTCGAAGATGACGTAGCCGAGGCCAGCGGCACCTTCACCGCGCGCCCAGTCGTTCATCTTGTCGAAGAAGCTGCGGGGCTGGCCGCCGGCGCCCGGCGCCGGAATGCCGCGCACCACCGAGCCCTGCTCGACCGCCTTGGCGAAAATGCCGAAGCCCGAGCCCCGAAACACTTCCGAGACGTCGACGATCTTGATCGGGTTGCGCAGGTCGGGCTTGTCGTTGCCATACCACAGCATCGAGTCGCGATAGGCGATATGCGGGAACGAG
>JAQVKV010000593.1 GCA_028694545.1 Zavarzinia sp.
GCCGGGCGCATGCTGTCTTGGCGCATGGGCCATATGGACCGCGCCCTGTCCCATTGGCACCTGGGCGAGGGCGGCCCAGTCTTCCGGCGATGAGGGCTTCCGGCGATGAGGGCTTCGCCGATGAATGACGCGGTTCCGCTGATCGTGCCGATCGGCCGGGCGGCCATGGCGGTGGCCGATCCGGCGCAGCACCAGATCGTCCTGCTCGACCGGGCCGGCGAGGCGGTCGCGCGCATCGGCAGCGGTATCTCCGGGCCCGGCGACGGGCCCTGGGGCGGCGCCCGCTTCGATGGCCCCCGGGGCGTCGCGGCGGACGCGGCGGCGCTATGGGTCGCGGATACGGGCAATCACCTGCTGCGCCGGATCGATCTCGCCGGCTTCATGGTGACGACGGTCGCCGGCGTCGGACGGCCAGGCCCGGCGCTGACCGATCCCCTGCCCGGCCCGCTGGCCGCCCTGTCGGCGCCCGAGCGGATCTCCTGCGATGGCCGCGCGGTGACCATCTTCAACGCGGGCACGGGCCAGAGTGTCGCCTATGACCTCGCCTGGGGCATGGTGCGGCCGCTGCCATGAGCCGCGAGGGCGCAAATTTCGCCCGTGGTGCTAGAGTTCTCCGAATCAACAGAGCCTGATTCGTCCGACGAGGGGACCCATGGCGAACCCGCCCGACAGCCTTCTTCCCGTGCCGACCAAGGCCCGCGAAACCGCGCCGAACCCGGTACCGGCAACCGACGCCTCGCTGGGCGGCCTGATCGCCTGGGCCTTCGTCTTCGCCGTCTCGGTGGGCTGGCTGGCGGCGGTCGGGACCTATCTCGGTTCGATTGTCGGCTTTGATGCCCTGGGCAATCTGGCGCCGCACGAACTGGCCGCCGTCCTCACCGGCGTCTTCGGGCCTCTCGCCCTGCTCTGGCTCGTCGCGCTGATGCTGGACCAGCGGGCCCGGGTACTGCGCGCCCTGGAGAAGGGGCCGGCCCCGGCGGCACGGCGCACCGATCCCAATTTCGCCCCAGGGCCGGATATCGGCGCCGCTCTGAAGTCCGAGGTCGACAACATGCGCCTCGCCACGCTGGAGGCGCGGGAAGCGACGCGGGATCTCGTCACCATCGTCTCGGCCCGCACCGACGACCTGCGCAAGGTGATGCAGGAAGCGCGCGAGACCCGCAGCATGATCGGCGGCGCGCTCGATGCCCTGTCCAGCGCCACCCGCTCCACGTCCGACGCGCTGTCCGGCGCCCTTACAGCGATCGAACAGCAGCTTGACCAGCGCCTTGCCCGTCTGACCGACGGCGCGCGTTCCGCCGCCTCGGCCGCCGCCGCCGCCTCGGCCGACCTTCAGCGTCAGGCGGACGCCATGCTGGCGGCGGGCGACGTCGCCGCCGAAAAGGCGGATGGCGCCACCACCCGGCTGCGCCAGATCGGCACCGATCTCGATCTTGCCGCCACCCGCCTGACCACGGCGGCGGAGGATGCCTTCGAGGCCCAGTCGTCCCGCATCGACGCCGTCGACAATTCCCTGAAGCGCATCACCGAAGTGAACGCCAGCCTGGACGAGACCATCGCCAACGCGCGCACCGGCATGCTCTCGCTCGAGGATTCGGCGGAAGGTATCGGCCGGCGCCTCGCCAATGCGACCGACGCGCTCTCGACGGAAAGCGCCCGCCTGAAGGATCTGGCGGAAGCCAGTCAGGCCGCGATCACGCTGGCTTCCGGCGCCACCACGCGCGCCGGCCAGACCGTGAGCGAGGCAACTGATACCGCCCTTGCCAAGCTGGCGCAGACCGAACGCAACCTTCGCGCCCTCGTCACCGCGACGCAGAGCGAAGTCGGCCGTGCCGTCACCGACTTCGCGCAACTGGGCGAGACCCTGCGCCGGAGTGCGACGGAACACGCGGAAATCACCGGCGGCGCCACCCAGAAGGCCAGTGTCGCCCGCGACCAGTTGCGCCGCGTGGCCGAGGAGATCGCCGCCGCCGGCAACGAGGCCGCCTCTCGCTCCCATGCCGCGGCCGACGCCTTGCGCATCTCGGCGACAGCCCTTTCGACCAACGCTGATTCGGCGCTGGCCAAGATCGGCGACGTCGGCCAGGGCTTTGATGCCCTGGCGACACGCCTGCGCGCCGCCGTCGACGACGCCCAGGCCCGTGGCGGCGAGGCCGGCCGCATCGCCGCCGAAACCTCGCGCGAACTGGCCCGGGCGGGCGAGAAACTGAAGGACGAATTGCGCTCGATGGAAACCGCCATCGACGAACACGCAAGGACCCTGGAAACCGCCGCCGGCCGCGCCGCCGTCTCGATCGAGGAAGCGGGCCGGCGCTTCGATGCCCAGTCCGCCAACCTTGAGGAAGAGACGGGACGCGCCGTCGGCACGGTCGATGCCGCCGTGAAGAACCTCGCCCGCCAGGGTACCGAAGTCATCGCCGCCGCCGACAACGCGGTGCAGCGCCTTGCCACCGTGGTCACGGGCTTCCGCCAGCGCGCCGATGCCCTGGCCGAAAGCGCCACCACGGCGGAACGCCGGCTGAATGAAAGCGCGCAATCGCTGGACGGCCGCGCGCGCGAACTGGTAGTCACCGCCGATACCGCCGGCAGCCGGGTCGAACAGGCGTCCGACATGATCGAGCGCCGGGGCCGCGATCTCGAGAACGCGGCGGAACGGGCCGGCGCCCGCATCGACGCCGCCGTGAGCGCCATGCAGCGCCAGGGCGACATCGTCACCGCGATCGCCGACCGCGCCACCAACGAGGCCGGCAAGGCG
>JAQVKV010000594.1 GCA_028694545.1 Zavarzinia sp.
CCGCGACCAAGATGGGCGCCATGGTCGACAAGCAGCAGATGGACCGCGTGCTCGCCTATATCGAGACCGGCCGCGGCGAAGTCGGCGAAGTGGTACTGGGCGGCGTGCAGTCCCGCCTCAACAGCGGCGGCTATTACGTCGAACCGACGATCTTCGACAAGGTGAAGCCCCACGCGCGCATCGCCCAGGAAGAAATCTTCGGCCCCGTGCTCTCGACCCTGACCTTCAACGGCCTCGACGAGGCGATCCAGATCGGCAACGACACGATCTTCGGCCTGGCCGCCGCCGTCTGGACCAAGGACATCGACAAGGCGATGAGCGCGGCGCGGCGCCTGCGCTCCGGCCTCGTCTGGATCAACGGCTGGGACGAGGACGACATCACCGTCCCGTTTGGCGGTTTCAAGCAGTCGGGCTTCGGGCGCGACCGCTCGCTTCATGCCATGGAGAAATACACCCAGTTGAAGTCGACCTGGATCAGCATCCGCTGATCCAGGCCGGGCGCCTTACGGCGTCACGATCGGGAAATCGCCCTTCGGGTTTTTCATGACGCCGAAGAGGGTCGCCACCGCCTGGGGATCGCCTTCGATGGTGATGGCGCCCGCGGCGACGAGATCCGGCATCTTGGCCATGCCCGCCATGACCATCAGGAAGGCGGCGCGGTTGGACGTCAATGTTGCCGCCGCCCCGTCCTGCTTGCCCGCCTCGTGGTTCAGCACGCTGTTGGCCAGCGTCAGGGCATAGGCTTCCTCCCGGTCGGGGAAGACGAGGTTGACGGTCACGTCCAGCCCCTCGGCCCGGGCCGGATCGACGCGGACCGCCATCAGGTCGAAGACCAGCGGGCTCGCCATCGAGCGCACCGTATCGACGCCCACCGCCTGCGGCAGGCGGCCGTGGCTGCCCGTGCGCAGTTCCATGGCACCCGAGAGGTAGATGTTGCGCCAGGGCGCGCTTTCCGCCTGATAGCCCATCTGTTCATAGGCATCCGCCAGCAATTCGCGCGCCGTATCGTTGTCCGGCTCGGCGAAGACGACATGCTTCAGGATCTCGGCGACCCAGCGATAGTCGCCGGCGGCATAGGACACGCGGGCCTTCTCGATCACCGCGTCGGCGCCGCCGAAGGCATCGACGTAATGGCGCGCCGCTTCCTCGGGCGGGAGGGGATTGAGCGACGAGGGATTGCCGTCATACCAGCCCATGTAGCGCTGATAGACCGCCTTCGAATTATGGCTCATGGTGCCATAGTAACCATGATTGTACCATTCGCGCGCCAGCACCGGAGGCAGCGCGATCCGTTCCGCGATCTCCTCCCCCGTATAGCCTTCGTTCATCAGGCGTACGGTCTCGTTATGCAGGTAGCGATAGGCGTCGCGGTGCTTGGTGAGGTAGTCGACGATCTCGTCATGACCCCAGCGCGGCCAGAAATGGCTGGTGAACATGACGTCCGTGCGGTCGGCGAAGAGACGGATGGATTCACCCAGATAATCGGCCCAGGCCTTGGCGTCGCGCACCAGGGCGCCGCGCAGGGTGAGGACATTGTGCATCGACGAATTGGCGTTCTCGGCGAGGCACAGCGCCCGCCATTCCGGCAGGAATATGTTCATTTCCGCCGGCGCCTCGGTTCCTGGTGTCAGCTGGAACTCGAGGGTGACGCCGTCGATCCGCAGCGTCTCCCCCGTATGGGTGATGCTGTGGGTGGGCGGGATCAGGGTGACCGTACCGGTCGAGACGGCGGGGCCGATGCCGGTCGACAACTGCCCTTCGGGCCCCTTGGGCAGGAGGATGCCGAACATGAAGGTGGCGCGCCGGCCCATGGCGGTGCCGGCGATCACATTCTCGCTGACCGCATGTTCGAGAAAGCCTTCGGGGGCGATGATCTGGACCTTGCCGCTCTCGACATCCGCCTGGTCGACGACGCCGCGCACGCCGCCGTAATGATCGACATGGGAATGGGTGTAGATGACGGCATGGACCGGCTTTGTGCCCAGATGTTTGGAGACGAGCGCATAGGCCGCCGCCGCCATCTCGGTCGAGACCAGCGGATCGATGACGATCCAGCCGCTCTTGCCCTCGATGAAGGTCATGACCGAGATATCAAAGCCGCGCACCTGATAGATGTGGTCCGCAACCTTGAACAGCCCGTGCTGCGCCAGGATACCGGCGGCGCGCCACAGGCTGGGGTTCACGGTCGGCGGCGCCGGCTGCTTCAGGAAGTCGTAAGCGCCGAAATCCCAGATGACGCGACCGTCCTCGCCCTTGACCACCGGGTCTTCCATGGTGGCGATGAAGCCCCGGGCGGCGAAATCGAGATCGCGCTGATCCTCCATGGGCAGCGAACGGGCAACTGCTTCATTGGCCTCGATCGTGTGGCTGGTGGCCGGTTTCGGCGCGCTCCCGGCGCCTTCGCCGAAGGCACCCGCCGACCAAAGAACGGTCGCGGCCAGGCCGCAACCGATCGCCCTCATCATGCCCTGCATCTGTTCCTCCCCGGCCGGATTCTTCGCCCTGTCCTTGCGGGCCCCGGCTCCCTTGTGGGGATCGAGGATCCACGAGCGGCCAGCCCCGGGCAATGCCCGATCCGGGCACAGGTTCAGGAGACGTCGTCGGAGAACAGGGGGCGCAGGGCCTGGGCGACGCGGCGGCGGGCGGCGGCACTATCGATGAAATAGGCTTCGCCGCAGTGATAGCGGCCCTCCTCGTCCTGCACCAGATAGCCACGATTGAGCAGCGGCCCGATCTTGCGGCGCAGGGTCC
>JAQVKV010000022.1 GCA_028694545.1 Zavarzinia sp.
TCCGCCACCATCGAGGGCCGCCTCGACATGGGTGAGAAGGTCATCATCAACATCAAGACCTTCGCCGACGGCCACCGTCCGCCGGATCGCGTCCTCGAAGGCCTGCTGTAAGGCCGGCCTACTCCAGACGGACGTTGGCGGCGATCGCCTTTGGCCCGATTGTCCCGTCCGAGGGACAATCGGGAAGGGTGCCATGGCCAGCCGCAGCGTCGAATTCCATCTGACCATGAAGGCCCCGCGCGCGGCGGTCTTCGCCTGGCTCGGGGACCACGAGAAATTCGGTTCGCTCCTGCCGGGGCGGACGAAGCGGATCGTCGACGGCGACGGCCCGGGCGGCGTGAACGGCCCGGGTTCCATCCGCCGGGTCTCCTTCGGGATCGGCTATACCGACGAGAAGGTTACGGCGGTCGTGCCCGGCGAATATGTCGAATACACGGTGATCAAGGGCGGCCCGGTGAAGAACCACCTTGGTCGCATCCGCCTGAAGGATTCGGCCGACGGCGGGACCGAGATCGACTACCGCATCGAATTCGACCCGGCGATTCCCTTCCTTGGCCTGCCGACCGAAATGCTGGTGCGCTCCATCATCGGCGGCGGCCTCGCCAAGCTGCGTCGGCGTCTCGAGGCAGCCTGATTACTTGTTGGGGGACGCGGGCGGGCCTATGATCCGCCCGCCTTCGATCCGCGCACGAGTCCCCGCCATGGCCCATCCGCACGACGCCAACCGCCGGCACTGGGACGAGGTGACGGCGCTGCACCGCGCCTCCGCCTTCTACGACGTCGAAGGTTTCCTGGCCGGGCGCTGCACCGTCGGCCCGCTGGAGCGCGAGGCGCTGTCTCCGCTGTTGCGGCGCAATCTCCTGCATCTGCAATGCCATTTCGGCCTCGATACTCTCAGCTTGCTGCGCCTTGGCGCCGCGCGGGTGACGGGGGTCGATTTCTCGGGTGCCGCCATCGCCGAGGCGCGTAACCTTGCGGACAGGATGAAACTCTCGGCCTGGGCCGACTTCGTCGAGGCGGATGTGCTCGATCTTGATCTCGGCCGCCGCTTCGACCGGGTCTTTACTTCGCATGGCGCGATCAACTGGCTGTCGGACCTCGGCGCCTGGGGCCGCGCCATCGCCCGTCATCTGGCGCCCGACGGGCTGTTCTACATGATGGAGGCCCATCCGGTCGGCCTTGCGCTCGATGTCGACGGGGCGGGGCGGCTGTACCAGCGCTTCGGCTATTTTCACGAGGCGGCGGCCCAGACCCTGGATGGCGTGCCCGATTATGCCGAACCCGACTATGTGCCGAAGGAGCCGGGGCTGGGCTGGACCTGGTCGCTGGCCGACATCATGGCGGCGCTGGAAGGGGCTGGGCTGCGCGTCTTCGAGTTCCGCGAATATCCATTCGCCGCCTGGGACGCCCTGCCCGGCATGGCCCGGGATGCCGACCGCTATTACTGGCGCCGCGACCCCGCGCTGGGTCCGGCCACGCCTCTGCTGTTCAGCCTGAAGGCCCGGCACGACGCTTGACTCCCGCGCCGCGTTACCGGAACATAACGGGAACATTTCGGGAGGCGGATATGGTGAAGGCGATACCGGACGGCTATGAGGCCGTAACCCCCTATCTGATCGTCGACGGCGCGGCGGCCGCGATCGATTTCTATACGGCCGCTTTCGGCGCGGTCGAATTGTTCCGCATGCCGGGGCGGGACGGGGGCATCGGTCATGCCGAGCTGCGGATCGGTGGCGGCATCATCATGCTGGCGGATCCCCATCCGGAACTGGGCGCCGTTGCGCCGGTCAGGGGGGGCGGTTCGGCCTGTTCGCTCATGTTCTATTGCGCCGATGTCGACACGGTGGCGACGAAGGCCGTCGGCTTGGGGGCCGTGCTGCGCACGCCGGTCGAGGACAAGTTCTACGGCGACCGGATGACGACGCTGGTCGATCCTTTCGGCCATTTCTGGCACGTCGCGACCCATGTCGAGGATGTGCCGCCGGACGAGCTGGAACGGCGTGCCGCCGCCGTCCATGGCGGCTGAGGTCAGACCAGCTTGCGTTCGGTGAAGAACAGGCGCAGCGCGAAGCCGATGAAGATCACGCCCGACAGGCCCTCCACCGCCGTGCGGAACCAGCGATTGGCGGCGATGCGGTCGGCGGCGCCGGCGGCGAAGGCGGCGACGACGAAGAGATAGATCCCGCCGAGCACGGCGACCATCTGGCCCATGACGAAAGTCTGCAGCGCGACATGGCCGAGCCTGGGCGCCACGAACTGCGGCACGAAGGCGAGGTAGAACAGGATCACCTTGGCGTTCAGCAGGTTATTGACCAGCGCCTGGGTGAAGATGCGGCCATGGCCCTGGGCCGGCGGCCGGTGCGCGCCCTGGGCGCCGCCGTGCCAGTGGCGCCAGGCCTCGCGCAGCGCCTTGGCGCCCAGCCAGGCGAGGTAGATCGCACCCACCGTCTTCAGCCCGCTGAAGAGCCGGGGCGAGGCGGCGACCAGCGCCGAGATGCCGGCGGCGGCAAGGCTCGAATGAATGAAATTGCCGAGCGTGATGCCGCCGATCGCGGTCCAGGCGGCCCTGCGGCCGTCGAACAGCCCGCGCCCGAGGACGAGCAGGAAATCCGGCCCCGGGATCAGGATGAGCACGATCACGGCGATCAGATAGAGCTGCATGAGATGCAGGTCGAACGGCAGGGACATGGCGGAACCTCGGCGGGACGGCCGTCTCCGGGATCAGAAGGCGGGCTTCGCCAGTCCAGCCTGCGCGCAGGCCGCCGTCAAGGTGTTGGCCAGCAGGCAGGCGATGGTCATGGGGCCGACACCGCCGGGTACCGGCGTGATATGGCCCGCGACCGCGGCTGCTTCCGCATAGGCGACGTCGCCGACCAGGCGGGTGCCGCCGCCCTCCTTCGGGATGCGGTTCATGCCGACGTCGATGACGACGGCGCCGGGCTTTACCCAATCGCCCTTCACCATCTCGGGCACGCCGACGGCGGCGACCAGGATGTCGGCCTTGCGCGCGAGCGCCGGCAGGTCGCGGGTCCGCGAATGGGCGATGGTGACCGTGCAGCTTTCGCGCAGCAGGAGCTGCGCCATCGGCTTGCCGACGATGTTGGAGCGGCCGATGACGACGGCATCCAGACACGAGAGGTTCGGCCCCAGCCGGTCCTTGATCAGCATCAGGCAGCCGAGCGGTGTGCAGGGCACCATGCCCTCGGCGCCGACCGCGAGCTTGCCGGCATTGATGACGTGGAAGCCGTCCACGTCCTTCGCGGGCTCGATCAGGTCGATCACCTTGGCGGCGTCCATATGCTTCGGCAGGGGGAGCTGCACCAGAATGCCATGGACGGCGGGATCGGCGTTCAGCGCCGCCACCTGGTCGAGAAGCTCGGCCTCGGTCGCATCGGCGGGGAGGCGGAATTCAAGGGAATTCATGCCGGCGGCCTTGGTCTGCTCGCCCTTGTTGCGGACATAGACCTGGCTGGCCGGGTCATCACCGACAAGGACGACGGCAAGGCCGGGGACGAGGCCGTGGTCCTGCTTCAGCCGCGCCACCGCGTCGGCCACGCGGGCGCGGAGACCGGCCGCGAAAGCCTTGCCATCGATCACTTCAGCGGTCATGGAAACCCCCGTCACTTGCCTGAAGTGGGGGGTGTAAGCCATTTGTCGAGGCGCTGCAACAACACCTTCGCCGCACCTTCGATCTGGATCAGTTTTTGTCGGGAGGTGTGGCCGGAACGAATCGCCACGGTCGATTTCGGCACGTCCAGCGCCTCGGCCAGGAAGCGGATCAGGGCATCGTTGGCGGCGCCGTCCACCGGCGGCGCGTTCAGCTTGATCACGACCGAAGTCCGGCCGTCGGCCCCGGTCATCACGCCGTCCAGCGCATTGCGCGAGGCGCGCGGCGACAGCCGGACGGCGAGGCGGACGCCTTTCCCGTCGGCGTCGGCGCTGTAGGGCGCGTCGCTCATCAGAGGCCGAGAAGGATCTCGGGGATGAAGCGGCGCAGGAAGAAGATGATGATCAGCAACACGACCGGCGAGAAATCCATGCCGCCGGCGGACGGGATCACCCGCCGGATCGGCCGCAGCAGCGGTTCCGTCACGGCATAGAGCCCCTGGCCGATCGAACGCACGGCCGGGCTGTAGGGATTGATCACGTTGAAGGCGACCAGCCAGGACATGATCGCGGAAATGATCAGCACCCATGTATAGAGGCTGAGAATCAGGTCGATGGTCTGGACAATGGCAATCATGGGCTTCCATCCGGGGGCGTCACCCCTGCCGATGTAGGACTTGAAAGCCCCGCGCGCAACCCGCTTGACAGACGATTGGGCTTAGAGCATTTTTCGCGCCTCGCAAACGGCGGGTACGGGGCTGTAGCTCAGATGGGAGAGCGCCTCGTTCGCAATGAGGAGGTCAGGGGTTCGATTCCCCTCAGCTCCACCACCGTTACCCGGTTTGCGCATCTTCTCGGAAATCGATGATCTCTTCCGCGGGCGCCGACGGCCCCGGGTGTGATCCTGGTCGCTGCGCCGCTGGTCGGGCGGTGTCAGGCTGTCTTCCGGAATCGGACATCGGCCATGCCATGAACAGGGACATCAGCAAGCTGTTGAGCCATGTGTTGCGTCATGCGCCGGATCGTCTTGGCATCACGCTCGATGTCGGGGGCTGGACGGATGTCGAAATCCTGATCGCGAAGGCGCGGGGCGCCGGTTTCATGCTCGACCGCGCGTTGCTCGAGATCGTCGTCGCCGAAAGCGACAAGAAGCGTTTCACCCTGTCGCCCGACGGTGCGCGCATCCGGGCCGCACAAGGCCATTCCGTGCCCGTCGATCTTGGCCTTGAACCGGTGCCGCCGCCTGATGTGCTGTTCCATGGCACCGCGCGGCGGAACCTGCCGGCGATTCTTGCCGAAGGGGTGAATCCCGGGCAGCGCCTGCAGGTTCACCTCTCGCCCGACGTCGAGAACGCGGTGGCGGTCGGCCGGCGTCATGGCGTCCCCGTGGTCCTGCGGGTTGCGGCCGGGCGCATGCGGGAGGATGGATTCCACTTCTTCCAGGCGGACAATGGCGTCTGGCTGACGGATTTCGTGCCTCCTGCCTATCTTTCGGTCTGAGGGCCGCGCGCGGGTGTGACCGCCGTTACGGCGACCATGGCCGTCGAGTGCTAGGGTGACAACATTCCGGCACAGGGGGGAACGGGGGGCCGTTCGCCCGCGTCCAGAGGGGGATCATTCAATGGCTGCCAGTGTCGCCATCATGACGTTCGTCACCAACGGCGGGGGCATCGGGCCCGGCCATTCGGCGGTCGCCGTCGGCAATACCGCTTATACCTTCGAGAATGTCGGCGGCGGCTGGCTGCAGTCGGGCAGCGGATGGCTGGCGAAGGATCTCAAGACCTACATGAAGGCGAACGAGCATCGCCCGATCCTGATGCAATACATGAGCGCGCAGGTCGTGCCGGGTTACGTCGTCGAATATGTCGAGAAGTCGACGAAGAACGACGACGACTATATCGGCTCGGGCGTGTGCAGCACCCAGGTCTCGAAGGCGATCAACTACGCCCTGCCGCAGAGCGTGATCTTCGATCCCAAGGGCTTCGACACACCCTTCGGCGTCTTCCACTGCGCGCGGCGCATGGGCCTTGCCGTGCGCGAGGAATATTTCTGGCCGGGCAAGGCGAAGATGCCGGTGCTCGAATGGGCCTATATCGTCAACAAGCTGAGAGCGGATTTTCCGGGCGTGCTCGACAGTCTCGACGTCTCGCGTTGATCAGCGTCGCCCCACCTGCACCGTGATGCCGTAGGTGATGGCGCCCGCGAGGAAAACGATGAGGCCGAGGCCGAAATAGAGCACGGCCCCGCCGAAGCCGAAAACCTCGGCATTGCCGAAGCCGAGCAGGTCGAAGGACATGACGACCAGCCAGAGCAGCCAATAGGCGACAACGACGATCACGCCGATATTCATGGGATCTCTCCTGCACCCTGATTCCGGCCATCATCATGGCCGCTCAGGACGCAGTCTACGCCGATCTGGATCAAATTCGCCGGCATGGGCTCGCCGGGGCGGTCAGATCAGGGCGGGCTCGTCCGGGCAGAAGCGCAGGGCATCGGCCAGCCGGCGCAATCCCTCCGCCAGTTCGCCGTGGTCGGCGGCTGCGGAGAGGCTGACGCGAATCGCCTCCGGCGCAGGCGCGCGGCCGACCCGGAAAGCCTCGGCGGCGGCGACATGGATGCCGAGCGCCCGTGCCGCCTCGACCACGTCGGCGGCCCTGCGGCCGTTCTCGATGCGCAGCCACAGATGGAAGCTGCGGGGGCGGCCGGGGACGGAGGCGTCGAGGCCGAGAATGCGTTCGGCGATCTCGTTGCGTTGCGCCATGTCGCGGATCTGCCAGCGCGTCAGGTCTTCCGCCGTGCCGTCCGCGATCCAGCGGGCAACGATTTCCGCCATCATAGGGGGCGCCATCAGGGTCGTCGCGCGCATGGTCTCGGTGGCTGCGTCGACCATGCGGCGCGGCAGCGCCATGTAGCCGGTACGCAGGCCCGGCATCAGCGCCTTCGAGACCGAGGTGACGAAGACCGTGCGTTCCGGCGCCAGCATGGCGATGGGCGTCTGCTTCGGCGCGAGGAACCCGTGGACGTCATCCTCGATCAGCAGGGCGTCGCATTTCTCGGCGACGGCGGCGATGGCGCGTCGGCGCGTCTCCGACATGACGACGCCGGTCGGGTTCTGGATCGTCGGCGTCAGGTAGACGAAACGCCGCCCGCCGCCCCGGCACGCGGCCTCCAGCGCGTCCGGCCGCATACCTTCCTCGTCCAGCGCCACGGGTTCGAGGGCGAGGCCGAGACGCCGCGCCAGCGAGGTGAGGCCGGGATAGGCCTGGGCCTCGGTCAGCAGCACGTCGCCCGGGCGGGCCACGGTCATCAGGGCGATGGTCTGGGCGTTCTGGCAGCCGGCGGTGACGATCACCCGGTCCGGAGTCACCTCGACGCCCGCGCGGCGCAGCCAAGCGGCGCCGGCGGCGCGATGCGCCGGGGCCCCGGCCGGATATTGATAGCCCATGACGGCCGCAAGCTCGTCCGATCCGCCAAGCACGCGCAGCATGTCCCGCAAGGCTTCGACCTGCGGCCCCATGGCCGGGCGGTTCACCGAAAGATTGATCACCCCCCCGGCCAGGGCGGGGCTCGTCCGTTCATTGTCGATCCCGACGAGGCCGCCGCTGCCAGGTACCGCCACCTGGTCCTGCCCGCGCACGAAGGTGCCCCTTCCCACCGTGCCATCGGTCAGGCCCCGGCGCGCCGCTTCCGCATAGGCGCGGGTGATGGTGCCGATGGTCACCCCCAGGCGGATGGCGAGATCGCGATGGGTGGGCAGGCGGGTGCCGGGCGGCAAGGTGCCGTCCGCGATCGCAGCCGCCAATGAATCCGCAATCGCCAGATAGAGCGGGCCGTCGTGGCCGTCCAGATTGGGGGCCCAGGCGTCGATGGCCCGGCGGGCCTGGGGAGCGAGGCTGGGGATGGTGGCGGCGGTAATTGTCATGGGGACAATTTTTATCTTGTCGCGATTGTTCTGTCAAGATATAGAGACAATGCCTGATGTGAGGAGGCAATCATGACCGAGTGTATCGAGACAAATTCCCCCGCCCTGCCGAACGCCGCTGCCGCGGCGAAGACCACCGGCCGCGCGAGCGTGTGGATGCTCGCCGCCCGTGTTCTGACCGTACTCCTGACTTGGCAGCGCCGCGCCATGGAACGCCAGAGCCTGCGGGCCATGGACGACCGCATGCTGCGCGACATCGGCCTGTCCCGGGCCGATCTCGAGGGCGAGGCGACCAAACCCTTCTGGAGGTCGTAAGCGTGACGGTTCTTGACCTTTATGAAGTCGAGGCGTTCGGCGCCGGGCTGCCCTTCCGGGGCAATCCGGCGGCCGTCGTCCCGCTCGACGCCTTCCTGCCGGACACCGCGCTGCAGGCGATCGCGGCGGCGAACAATCTGGCGGAAACCGCCTATCTCGTGCCGGGTGGCCGGGTCGGGCATTACGCCTTGCGCTGGTTCACGCCCACGGTGGAAGTGCCGCTGTGTGGTCATGCGACCCTTGCCGCTGCTTTTGTCATCATGACAATCCTGGCGCCCGAGCTGCCTTCGGTGACATTCGATTCGGCGTCGGGCCTGCTGGCGGTGACAAGATCGGGGGATGTCCTGACTCTGGACTTTCCCGCCAACAGGCGCGAGGCGATGCCGGTTCCAGCCGCGCTGACGGCCGCGCTGGGGGCGGCGCCGGTGGAATGCTGGCGCAGCGGCCATTTCCTGATGGCGGTCTTCGAGCGCGCCGGCGATGTCGCGGCCCTGGATCCGGATTTCCGCGCGCTGGCGAAGGTCGGCGAGGTGATCGCGACGGCCCCGGGGGACGAGCCCGGCGTCGACTTCGTCTCGCGCTTCTTCGCGCCCAGCGCCGGCATCGACGAGGATCCGGTGACCGGTTCCGCCCATTGCAGCCTGACCCCCTATTGGGCGGAACGGCTGGCGAGGCGGCGGCTGGAGGCACGGCAGATTTCGGCGCGCGGCGGCTTCCTGTCGGTCGAGGACCGGGGCGGCCGCGTGGCGATTTCGGGCCAATGCCGGCTCTACCTCGACGGTCACATCCACATCTGACGCCGCGTCACCCATGGAGTTCCGCAAGCCTGTTGTGGCTGGCGGGCGGGCCATGCATCCTCCCTTCACAAGAATGAAGAGGGGAGGATCGCACCATGGGCGAATTCTGTACGATCGAGCGCGACGGCCATCTGCTGACCGTCACCATCAACCGGCCGGAGGTGATGAACGCGCTGCATCCGGCCGCCAATTTCGAGCTGCACGAGGCGTTCGATACGTTCGCCGCCGATCCCGAGCTCTGGGTCGCCATCATCACCGGGGCGGGCGATCGCGCCTTTTCCACGGGCAATGACCTTGTCTTCCAGGCGAAGGGCGGTGCCATCGAGATCCCGCCGTCGGGCTTCGGCGGGCTGACCAATCGTTTCGACCTGGCGAAGCCGGTGATCGCCGCCGTGAATGGCTATGCCATGGGGGGCGGTTTCGAGATCGCGCTCGCCTGTGATCTCATCATCGCCTCGGAAAATGCCGTCTTCGCCCTGCCGGAGCCCCGCGTTGGCCTTGCAGCACTCGCCGGCGGGATGCACCGCCTGCCACGCCAGATCGGCCTGAAGGCGGCCATGGGCATGCTGCTGACCGGGCGCCGGGTGCCGGCGGCCGAGGGCAAGGACCTCGGCTTCGTGAACGAGGTGGTGCCGGCGGCCGACCTCATGGTGGCGGCGCGGCGCTGGGCCGACATGATCATGGAATGCGCGCCGTCCTCGATCCGCGCGACCAAGGAAAGCGCCATGCGCGGCCTGGAACAGCCAGGGCTGGAGGCCGCGATGATGGGCAATTACGGGGAAGTCGCGCGCATGTTCATGTCGAAGAACTTCCGCGAAGGCCCCCGCGCCTTCGCCGAGAAGCGCAAGCCCAATTGGACCGGCGACTGATCGCCGGCCCAGTTCGGGGCGCTCAGGCGGCCAGCGCCGCCTTGTTGCGGAATTCGTCGTTCAGCAGGCCGGCATCGCCGAACAGTTTCTCGCGCCATGCCGCCTCGAGTGCCGTGGTGTCGTGGTCGTTGGGATGGAAGCGGCGGCGCAGGAAGGACGGCAACCGCCGGAACACGCCGGTGAGGAAGCCGCCCCGCCCGAACAGGATGCCGAGGCCGTGCAGATGGCCGCGCAGGTCGCCGATACGGGCTTCCCGGGCGAAGACGATGGCCCAGGCGGCGAACAGGGTCGGGATCACCACGGTCATGACCACGGCCGCCCCTTCGGCTCGCTCGGCCCTTGTGCCGCCGATCGCGTCGAAGACATCGTAGGCGACGGATTTGTGCTCCAGCTCCTCGACCGCGTGCCACAGCCAGAGTTTCATCGCCTCCGGCTCCGTCGTCGCGTGGAAGCGCTTGTCCGTCAGCCATTGTTCGGCCAGCACGGCGGTGAAATGTTCCATGAAGATGGTCGCCGCCAGTTGCTGGCGCTTCGGCATGCGGCGCAGCACGGCCAGCGCGCCCCCGATCATGCGTTCCGCGACGCCGACGGTGATGCCGCGTTCGGTGAAGACCTTGTTCAGCCGCTCATGCTCGCGGCTGTGCAGGGCTTCCTGGCCGATGAAGCCCGAGACCCGCGCCTTCAGGGTCGGGTCCTCGATCCCGGCGCGGAAGGCGCGGACACTGTCGAGGAAGAAGCGCTCGCCATCCGGGAAGACGCCGGAAAAGACGACGAACATCATGTTGGTCAGGACATTGCCGTCGAAGAAGGGCAGGCGCTTTTCGCCGGCCTCGTGATCGAAGACCATGTTGCGCGGGGGCACGCCCACGCTTGCGCTGTCAGGTATGGCGGACATCTCGAAACGCTCCTCCCGCTTGACCGGAAACCCCATGGGGTTGAACATAATCCGACCTATTGTTCGGATACAATTCGGGTTCCCATGGCCAGAAAGCCCATGCAGCAGCGCGCCAAGGCGACAGTGGAGACGATCATCGAGGCAGGCTTCATTTGCGTCGCCCGCCACGGCCTGCAGGCGACGACGACACGGCGGATCGCGGACATTGCCGGCCTCGGCGTCGGCTCGATTTACGAATATTTCGACAACAAGGAGGCGATCTTTACCGCCATGAACCGCCATTTCATGGCTGAGGTGGTGGCCTTCGTCCGGCCTCAGATCCCCGAGCTTGTTCGGATGGAGATCGTTGCTTCCGTGCGGTGCCTGATTGATGGCATCGAGGTCCTGCTGCGCCGGAATGACGAGCGTTACCTGAAATTCGTGCGCGCCACCCTCGGCAACCGCGAGGCTTTCGATTTCGGGCCGGTGCGCGACGTGCTGATGGACCTTCTGCTGCAATATGTCCTGCACCACCCGCAGATGGCGCGCCTGCCCGATCTTGCCGTGATGAGCCATCTGCTCATCCACGCCAGCGTCTTCATCGTCGTGCAGCATCTCTCGGAAGAGAATCCGGCCTTCAGCTTCGCCGAACTGGGGGCTGGTCTCGCCCGCATGGTCAGCCACTACGTCACGATGGAAATCGCCGCCTTGCCTTGAGGGGCGGCACCCGGCGACACTCGCAACAACAACGAAGACCCGAAAACGGGGGAGGAGAGAAAATGGCCCTGCATACACCGCTCTGCGACCTGCTCGGTATCGAGCATCCGGTCATGCTCGCCGGCATGGGCGGCGTCGCCTTCGCCGAGGTCTGCGCCGCCGTCTCGGAAGCCGGGGGCTATGGCTGTCTCGGCATGGCGGCCCTGCCGGCCGAACAGATCCGGGAAGAGATGCGCAAGGTGCGCGCGCTGACCGACAAGCCCTTCGCCGTCGACCTGCTGACCGCCCTGCCCGAGACGCTGACGGCGGCGGTCGACATCATCATCGAGGAGGGGGCTTCCGCCTTCGTCGCCGGCCTCGGCGTGCCGGCACCGATCATGGCGAAGCTGAAGGGCGCCGGGCTGAAGGTCATGGCCGTCTGCGGCTCGGTCAAGCACGGGTTGAAGGCACAGGAGGCGGGCTGCGACGCGGTGATCGCGCAAGGCACCGAGGGGGGCGGCCATACCGGCAAGATCGCGGGCATGGCGTTGATCCCCCAGATGGTGGACGCGCTGGATATTCCGGTGGTCGCAGCGGGTTCCATCGTCGACGGTCGGGGGCTCGCGGCGGCACTCGCCTTCGGCGCGGTCGGCGTCTGGATGGGCACGCGCTTCATC
>JAQVKV010000595.1 GCA_028694545.1 Zavarzinia sp.
CTCCGCCCCCTCGCGACCGGCGCCGTCACCCTGGCCGGGCTTCTGTTCGTCTGGCAGGTGGTGGTCTGGACCGGAGGGTTGCCGGCCTTCCTGCTGCCGTCACCACTGGCGGTCGGGCGGACGCTGGTCGAACAGCGCCACCTGCTGATCACCCATGGCGCCGTGACCGCGCTCGAGATCGTGGCGGGGCTGGTGCTCGGCACCATGATGGGCATCGGCGCGGCGGTGCTGGTCTCGGCTTCCGCAAGCCTGCGGCGCTTCCTGATGCCCGTGGTGGTCGCCAGTCAGGCGATTCCGGTCTTCGCCATCGCCCCCCTACTCGTGCTCTGGCTCGGCTATGGCATGACGTCCAAGATCGCCATGGCCTGCCTGATCATCTTCTTTCCCGTGACCGTGTCGCTCGCCGACGGTATCGCCCGGATCGATCCGGGCCTGCTCGATATGGCGCGGGTGATGACCGGAGGCAAGACGAGGCCGTTCCGGCGCCTGCGCCTCATGCGCCACCTGTTCGGACCGGCCGCCTTGCCGGCGCTCGGTTCCGGCCTGCGAATCGCGGCCGCGGTCGCCCCCATCGGTGCTGTCGTCGGTGAATGGGTCGGAGCGTCTGGCGGGCTCGGCTGGCTCATGCTCCATGCCAATGCGCGGGCAAAGATCGACCTGATGTTCGCCGCCCTCGTCGTGCTTGCGCTCGTCGCGGTGCTTCTATACCGGCTCGTCGATTTCACCATGAGCCGGCTCACCCCCTGGGCGGGCGCCTCCGGCGTCGCCCTGATCGAGGACCGGAAACCATGAATGTGCTGAAACTGCTGGCGCCGGCGCTGCTGGCGGGCGCCCTCGCCCTGCCCGCGCAAGCCGCCGATAAATTGACCGTGCTGCTGGACTGGGCCGTCAATCCCGACCATGCGTCGCTGTTCGCTGCGCAGGCGCAGGGTTATTTCGCGGCGGAAGGGCTGGAAGTCGAGCTGATCGCCCCCTCCGACCCGAATGATCCGCCGAAGCTGGTCGCCGCCGGCAGGGCCGATATCGCCGTGACCTATCAGCCGCAGCTCGTGCTCCTCGTCGATCAGGGCCTGCCGCTGCGCCAGATCGGCACGCTGGTGGATACGCCGCTGAACTGCCTCGCCGTGCTGGCCGATGGGCCGGTGAAGACCATCGCCGACCTGAAGGGGCGCAAGGTCGGCTATTCGGTCGCGGGCTTCGAGGATGCGCTGCTGAAGACCATGCTGGCAGACGGCGGCCTGACCCTGGACGATGTCGAACTGATCAACGTGAATTTCGCCCTGGCGACCTCGCTGGCCGCCGGGCAGGTGGACGCGGTCATCGGCGCCTACCGCAATTTCGAGATCCCGGAGATGCGCCTGCTGGAAAAGCCCGCGCGCATCTTCGCGGTCGAGGACCATGGCGTGCCGACCTATGACGAGCTGATCCTCGCCGTCGCGGCCGACAAGGCCGGCGATCCCCGCCTGCCCCGCTTCCTCGACGCGCTCGAACGCGGCACCACCTATGTCCTCAATCATCCGGACGAGGCGTTCGCCCGCTTCGTCGCCGACCATCCGGAACTGGACGACGAGTTGAACCGAGAGGCCTGGACCCTGACCTTGCCGCGCCTCGCCGCAAGCCCGGCCGCCCTCGATCCTCGGCGCATGACCCGCGCCGCCGAATTCCTGCTGAAGGCCGGCCTGATCCGCGAGGCCAAGCCCGTGGACGCCTATCTGGCCCGGCCCTGAGCGCCCCAAAAGACCTGAATTTCACAAAAAAGAACGGCGCGTCCCCTGCCCGGGGCGCGCCGCTGGCCCTAGTCCGCTCGGGACGGCCTAGGCGGGCTTCAGTTCCGCAACCTGCGGGCCCTTGTCGCTCTCGACGATGCGGACCATCACGGATTGACCGGGCGCCACTTCAAGCACGCCGGACCGCCGCAGGACTTCCATATGGACGAAGATGTCCGGAGTGCCTTCCCCGCGCGACACGAAGCCATAGCCGCGCGCGCGGTTGAACCATTTCACGGACGCCGGCATGGGCGGGCCCGCATCCTCGATCTGGGGCAGCGCCCGCCGGGGTGGCGGCCGCAACCGGTCCGACGGCAAGGCCGTGGACGGATCGTGGTCGATGACACGGAGCGCCTGGAACCCCTTCGGCCTTCGCACCGCCTCGCAGCGAAGCGTCGCGCCTTCGTCAACATGGTCGAGTCCCGCCTGACGCAGGGCCGACAGATGAAGGAGAACATCCCCCTGCCCGTCGCCCGGCGTGACGAAGCCGTAACCCTTCGTCATGTCGAACCACTTCACCCGGCCGGAGATTTCGATTGTGGCGATATCGGCGCCGCCACCCGCCGCCATGACTTGTTCCATGAGCTACTCTTCCCACACTGAAAAGATGACGGGCAGGTCACCTTTTCTGGCTATCCCCCTATATTTACGCGCAGATTTTCCTGCGTCCTTTATGACGCTATCATTCCACCATGATCTTGGGCTGTCACCTGAAATGAATGGCCGGGCTGGGCGCTTTTCGCCCCCAAATGGATACAGGGGTGCTGCAGTGCAACTGGAAGCCCCCCCAGAATTGGCAGGTGCGGGTTTCCTTTCGCTTTGCGATATTGCACATTGTAGCGCTTCAAGGCGCATGACTCAGGCTTCAGGGGCGGCCAGTGATTCAACGAATATTGCTCGGTGTGGCGTTCTATTTCCTGTGGATCGGGCTGTCCGGGCATTTCTCTCCTTTCCTGCTCGCCACCTCCGTTCTTTCAGTCGT
>JAQVKV010000596.1 GCA_028694545.1 Zavarzinia sp.
CCCTTGGCGATCAACAGGTCCGGGTGATGTTCGCGTACCAGCTTGCGATAGGCGGATTTGAGCGCGGCATCGTCAATGTCGCGGGTAACGCCCAGCACCGTGTAGGGATCGCTCCGGTCCGGGCCGATGTGGCCGGCGCGAATCGCCGCGAACTCCGTCGCCGTGAAGCCGAAGATCCCGGCCACCGCCTCTAGAAAATCGAGTTCGGCCTGATGGATGACCGCGTCCGCCTTCGCGATATGGAACAGCCCGTCCAGCAATTCCTCGAGCACGCTCATGTCGTCGCCCATGATCGCCTTGATCTGGGCGGCATAGGGCTCGAAGCCCGCGGCATCCGCCTTGGCGCGGTCGAAGATGCGGGCGACATGGGCGATTTCGCTCTCGGGCACGCGGAAGATCTGGCGGAAGGCGTCGATTTCGTCCCGCGTCACCCGGCCATCGGCCTTGGCCATCTTGGCGCCGAGCACGATGACGCCGACAGAAAAGGCGACCTTGCGCGTCTGTTCCCGGCTGGGCCGGGGCGTGGGCTCGGCGAGGCCGGCACTTGCGACGGCATCGACCGCATGACCGGCGAGCGCCCCAAGCAGGGCGCCGATCGGCCCCCCCAGCGCGAAGCCCGCGGCACTGCCGATGATTTTTCCCCAGATCGCCATGACCTGATCCATTCCTCGTGTTTGACTGCTGACGGTTGACTCGGGTCGAACGCGCATGGTGTTGAATCACTGCGCCCGAGCACAAGAGGACATATGCGTAACTGGGATTTCTGGATCGATCGCGGCGGCACTTTCACCGACATCGTCGCCCGCCGCCCGGACGGGGCCGTGGTCACCGCCAAGCTCCTGTCCGACAATGCGGAGCAATATGCAGATGCGGCGGTGGAAGGCGTGCGCCGCCTGCGCGCCACCATGCCCGACGCACCGATCGGCATCGTGAAGATGGGCACCACCGTCGCGACCAATGCCCTGCTCGAGCGCAAGGGCGAACGGGTCCTGCTGCTGATCACCCGCGGCTTCGCCGACGCGCTGCGCATCGCCTATCAGAACCGGCCGAAGATCTTCGCTCTGAACATCGAATTGCCCGAACTGCTCCACGAGCGCGTGGCCGAGGTTGACGAGCGGGTGAGCGCCACCGGCGAGATCCTTACGCCCCTCGATCTCGACAGCGCGCGGGAAGCACTGGCCGACGCCCATGCGGACGGCATCCGCGCCGTCGCCATCGTGTTGCTGCACGGCTACCGCTTTCCCGAGCACGAGCGCCGCCTGGCCGAACTGGCCCGCGAGATCGGCTTCTCCCAGGTCTCCACGGGGCATGGCACCAGCCCCCTGATGAAACTGATCGGCCGGGGCGACACCACGGTGGTGGACGCCTATCTCTCGCCCATCCTGCGCCGCTATGTCGACCGGGTGGCGGCGGTGCTGGGCGACAGCCGGCTGATGTTCATGCAATCCTCCGGCGGCCTGACGGACGCCCGCCTGTTCCAGGGCAAGGACGCCATCCTGTCCGGCCCCGCCGGCGGCGTGGTCGGTGCCGCGCGCACGGCCGCCCAGGTGGGGGAGACGCGCGTCATCGGCTTCGACATGGGCGGCACCTCGACCGACGTCTGCCATTTCGCCGGCACCTATGAACGCGCCTTCGAGACCCTGGTGGCGGGGGTGCGCATCCGCGCACCCATGATGGCGATCCATACGGTCGCCGCCGGCGGCGGCTCGATCCTGACGTTCGACGGTTCGCGCCTGCGCGTCGGTCCCGAATCCGCCGGCGCCAATCCGGGCCCCGCCGCCTATCGCCGGGGCGGACCGCTGACCGTGACCGACGCCAATGTCTTCCTCGGCAAATTGATCCCGGCGCGCTTTCCCGCCGTCTTCGGCCCGAAGGCGAACGAACCGCTGGATGCGCGGGCCGTCGCCGCGAAATTCGCGACGCTGGCGGCAAGCGTCGCCGAGGCCGGCAACGCCAAGACGCCGGAAGAACTGGCGGACGGCTTCATCGCCATCGCGGTCGAGAACATGGCGAACGCGATCAAGAAGATTTCGGTCCAGCGCGGCCACGACGTCACCGCCTATACGCTGCAATGTTTCGGCGGCGCCGGCGGCCAGCACGCCTGTCTGGTCGCTGAAGCGCTGGGCATGAAGCGGGTGATGCTGCACCCGCTGGCCGGCCTGCTCTCCGCTTATGGCATGGGGCTGGCAGACATCGCCGCGACGCGGGAGGAGGCGGTCGAACGCCTGCTCGACGACGACGCCCATGCGATCGTCACGCGGCGGCTGGACGAACTGGGGGCGGACGCCATCGCCGAGGTCGAACGGCAGGGGGTGGCGCGGGCGGAGATCGCCCTGGCCCGTCGTGTCCTGCTGCGTTACGAGGGGACCGATACCGCCCTCATCGTCGACCACGGCCCGATCCCCGAATTGCGCAAGGCATTCGAAATCGCGCATCGCGCACGCTTCGGCTTCATCGCCATGGAACGGCGCCTCGTCGTCGAGGCGGTGGCGGTCGAGGCGGCGGGGGGCGGTGCCCCCGTGATCGAGCCGGAACGCCCGGCCCGCCCGGCGGGCAAAGCCGTGCCGGTGGCCGAAACCACGCGCTTCTTCTCGCGCGGGACATGGCACACGGCGGCGGTGGTCGAGCGCCGGCAACTTGCGACCGGCGACGTGATCCCCGGCCCCGCCATCGTGATCGAGGATCATTCGACCATCGTGGTCGAACCCGGCTGGCAGGCGCGCATGGGGGCGACCGGCGTCCT
>JAQVKV010000597.1 GCA_028694545.1 Zavarzinia sp.
GTCCTCGGTCAGGACCTTCAGGGAGATCAGCTTGCCGACGGGGCCGGTTTGGTCCACGGCGTTCAGGGCCTGTTCGATGTAGGGCAGACGGCGTCCGTTCAGCGAAACCTCGAAGCGCGAGCCGAAGTTTGGCACCTGGAAATCGTCGATGAACATCTGCAGGAGAACACCGATCACCTTTTCAGGCAGGGCGCCGACGTCGAGCGTGATGGCCTGAACCTTGTTCGTCTCGCGTGCGGTCGAGGTACTGTAGCCATCACCATTGTCGGTCTGCGTGGTGACGCCCGTGCCCAGCATGATGCGGTCGGTGCCGGCGGGATCATCCGCCTCGGGCTCCCAGGGGAAGGGGTGGACCGGCGTCGATTCTCCGGTGAAGGGATCAAAGCCCGCGGGCCAGCCGAAGGAGAGATTGTCGATATCGCCCGTCCGGACCAGCAATTCGGCCTCGGGCCCGTTTTCAAGCCTCTCACTGTTCAGCGCCCAGGCCGCTGGGCCGGCGGATGCGGTGGGCGCCATCGTCTCTGGCGCCATCGTCTCTGGCGGCGGCGTGTTCGGATCGGGCAGGGCGCTGATATCCCGCGTCTCGATCACGCCGGAGGTCATGCCCTCCGCCGGGCTGGCCCCGGCGACCGTGTCCTTCAGGAAGCAGGTGCCCGGTTCGCCCGGGCCCGCCGGCACGAAAGTATAGGCGAGGCAGCGGTCGTCGGCCTTGCACGAGAACAGGCAGGCAGTGGCGCTGCCGGACTCGAACTGTTCGATGTCGCTGCCCATGCGGTCGGTGTTCGGCTCCACTTCGGCGCCATGGGCGGTGCCGGCGACGAGAAGGCCGGCGAGGGCGAGGGCCCGGAGGATTTTCATGCTGCGCTCCGCCAGTTCATGAGGTCATTCACAGAGGTTGCCCGCGTCGGGCACGAGGCTACCCAAGGTTTCGAGCAGCAGGGTCGTCACGGCCTCGACGATGAAGCCGGTCAGGACCGTGGCGAAACCCACTTCGCCCTCGGCCAGAAAAGCCTGAATCGGCCGCCCCACGGCCATGCCGCCCAGACCGCCGACGATGGTGACGCCGAGAACGCCGCCAAGGCAGCAGTTACGCCCGGCGCCGGCACCATGGGATTCGTAGCAGGACATGATGCCCCGCCCTGCCAACGCGGCATTGAGCGCGAGCAGGGTGCGCGATGACAGGCCCTCGTATTCCGCCAGTTCCGAGCCACCGGCGAGGCTGCGGCCGAGCGTCTCGCCCCGGGCTTCGTCGATACGCCACCAGCGCGCGCTGCCGTCCTTGGCCATCGGCAGCAGGCGGATGGCGAAGCCCGCGTCGAGGTCGGCGCGGATGGCGTCCAGGCTGGCGCCATCGATGCCCGCCAGCGTGACGGCATCCGTCACCGGTACCGTCTCGTCCGCCATGTAGCTGCTGGCGCCCCTGACGACGATGCCTTCCACCCATGTGTCGGTGGCCCCCGCGACGCGGGCACCTGGCGCGGTAACGATGGCACCGGCATTGTTCCGGGTCAGCAAGCGCCACGGATTGGTGATCACATCGATCCCGGTGCTGCCGCCATTGCCGCGCCAGAGATATTCGTCGAAGGAAAAGACGGCGGGTGCCGGACGGAAGCGCCAGACGCCTTCGGTCACGGCGCGGGGCCCGTCCAGCAGGCTTGCGACACCGGCGGCGACGGGCGAGGGCACGGTGAAGAGGCCGAGTGTCTTGCGCGCGGTCTCGACCGCTTCCTGATCGCCGGCCTCGAACAGGGGGGCGAGCGCGACAAGCCGCGCCGAGGCCGCTTCGGCGGCGATCGCGAGCGTGCGCGCCATATGATTGCCGCCCGGGGCGATGATGATGGCACGGCGCTGGACCAATCGTTCCGCAACAGCGCCCGCCGTCATCGGCGCCAGGCTGCCGTCATCGAGAATGCGATCGAGCAGGGGGCGCTCCTCGGTCCGGGGGGGCGCGCTGCCAGGCGCGATCAGTGTATAGCGCAGGATGACGCGCCCGAGGCCGAGGCGAGAGCCCTCCGTCTTCGCCGGCGCCTCGCCGAAGTCGAGAGCACCGAGCGCTTCGGCGGCGCCCCCCGCCTTGCCGCCGATGGTTTGGAAAAATGCGCCTTCGCCGGAAGCCAGATCATCGACCGGGCCGGTCAGGCCGGCGGCGTTGACCGCTTTCGCGCCGGGGGCGACGCCGCCCTCCAGCAGGGGAACGAAGGCCATGGTTTCGCCCGCGCCCAGCGGCGCCAGGGCGAAAGGCAGGGGGCGCGCGAAGAGATTGGCGACTGGCCGTTCCCATGGTGCCATCAGAGGCTCGCGCACCAGCCTGTCGAATTCCAGGCGATCGGCGAACAGTTCGATGCGCAGGCGATGCTGCCATGCGGGCGGGATGGTCTCCCCGGCGGTTTCGGTCGCCGTCACCTGGGGCGGCGGCGTGGCGCCGAAGGCGGGATGCTCCTCGTGCCACGGGGCGCTCGCGCCCTTGCGCCAGCGCAGGTAGTGGTAGTCGGAGACTTCGTCGATCAATGTATCGGGTGGCGCCGTTTCGGGGCCCAGGGCGGCGACCGTCGCGGTTACGGCTGCGGGCGTCGCGAAACCGGCCGCGGCGGGGCTCCGGGGCAGGGGAACGGAGCGTCCGCTCAGGGCCGACAGGGCGGCCAGCGCCGCATCCCGCCCATCACCGGCGAGGACCGCGCGGCTCTCGGTGCCCTGTGCCGGCAGGCTGGCCAGCAGACGACGGGCATCCTCGGGGGCAAG
>JAQVKV010000598.1 GCA_028694545.1 Zavarzinia sp.
TCATTTTCTCCTCGGACTCGCGATCACCGGAGCATTACAGCACATCGCCGGGCCCGCCCGGGAGATTTTGCCGCGCGGGCGGCCTTCGATCCAGCGGGCCGGCGGCGGCCTTACATGATATTGCCGCCCGCGATCATTCGCGGAAGGGCGGCGGGACAAATGTCCTCGACCTCGACAGTGACGCTGGGGGGAAACGACAGCGTCATCCTATACGAGGTCCCGGGCGCTGCACAGCGGGGACAAGGAAACGCGGCGGCGCCGATGGGCGCCGCCGCGATGGCATCAGGAGGCGACGGCCAGCGGCGCGCTGCCGCGCTCCTGCTTGATGCTCTCGGCCAGCAGGAAAGCGAGCTCGAGCGCCTGCGAAGCATTGAGGCGCGGATCGCAATGGGTGTGATAGCGATCGGCCAGCTGCTCGTCGACGATCTCGATGGCGCCGCCCGTGCATTCGGTCACGTTCTGGCCGGTCATCTCGAGGTGGATGCCGCCGGCATAGGTGCCTTCAGCCTGGTGGACGGCGAAGAAGCCGCGCACTTCGGCCAGGATGCGGTCGAACGGCCGGGTCTTGAAGCCCGACGCCGACTTGATCGTGTTGCCGTGCATCGGATCGCACGACCAGACGATCTTGCGCCCTTCTTTCTTCACCGCGCGCGCCAGCGCCGGCAGCTTGCGCTCGACCTGATCGTGGCCCATGCGGGTGATCAGGGTCAGGCGGCCCGCCTCGTTGTTCGGGTTCAGCGCATCGATCAGGCGCAGCAGATCGTCCGGTTCCATACCAGGGCCGACCTTGCAACCGATCGGGTTACGGATGCCGCGCATGAACTCGATATGGGCGCCGTCGAGATTGCGGGTGCGCTCGCCGATCCAGAGCATATGGGCCGACGTGTCGTACCATCCGCCCTGGGTCGAATCCTCGCGCGTCATCGCCTGCTCGTAGCCGAGCAGCAGCGCCTCGTGGCTGGTGTAGAAATCGGTCTGGCGCAAGGCCGGCGTGGTTTCGCCGGTAACGCCGCAGGCGCGCATGAAGTTCAGCGCTTCCTCGATCCGCTGGGCGAGATCGCGGTAGCGTTCCATGGCGGGGCCCGAGACGAAGCCCATGTTCCACCGGTTGACCTCGGCGAGGTCGGCATAGCCGCCCTGGGCGAAGGCGCGCAGCAGATTCAGCGTCGAGGCCGACTGGCTGTAAGCCTGCAGCAGGCGGGTCGGGTCCGGCACGCGGGCATCGGTCGAGAATTCGGAACCGTTGACGTTGTCACCGCGGTACGACGGCAGCGAGACACCGTCCACTTCCTCGAAGGGAGCCGAACGGGGCTTGGCGAACTGGCCGGCGATACGCCCGACCTTCACCACCGGGCAGGAGGCCGCATAGGTCAGCACCACGGCCATCTGCAGGATGACGCGGAACATGTCGCGGATGTTGTTCGGGTGGAATTCCGCGAAGCTTTCGGCGCAGTCACCACCCTGGAGCAGGAAAGCACGGCCTTCCGCCACCTCGGCCAGCGCCTTCTTCAGCTTGCGCGCCTCGCCCGCAAACACCAGCGGCGGATACGAACGGAGCTTCGCCTCCACGGCTTCGAGGGCCGTAGCGTCGGGATATTCCGGCACCTGCTTGATCGGCATGTTGCGCCAGCTGTCTAGGCTCCAGGACTTACCCATCTTTCCGTTCCGGGTCCGTTTCCAACAATAGGGGCAACACATATAGGGAGTTTGGCTGGCAAACGCCAGCGTTACCGCCCGTCTTCGAACCGGGGACCGTCCCGTCCCGCGCAGGGCCCCATGCGCGGACGGCGCGGTTGCCTCCGCCGCGGGGCTCTGGAACACTGCCGGCCACCGAAGAGGGAGGGAATCTCATGGACGTCCGCGCCGCCGTTGCCTTCGAGGCCGGCAAGCCGCTCGAAATCGTGACCGTACAGCTCGAAGGCCCGAAGGCGGGCGAGGTTCTGGTCGAGATCAAGGCGACCGGCATCTGCCACACCGATGCCTACACGCTCTCGGGCGCCGACCCGGAGGGGTTGTTCCCGGCGATCCTCGGCCATGAGGGGGCGGGCGTCGTCGTCGAATGCGGGCCCGGCGTCACCACACTGAAGCCGGGCGATCACGTGATCCCGCTCTATACGCCCGAATGCCGCGAGTGCGAATATTGCCTCAGCCGCAAGACCAACCTGTGCCAGAAGATCCGCATCACCCAGGGCCGCGGCCAGATGCCGGACGGAACCTCGCGCTTCTCCTACAAGGGCCAGCCCCTGCACCACTACATGGGCACCTCGACCTTCGCGAACTACACCGTGGTGCCAGAGATCGCGCTGGCCAAGATCCGGCAGGACGCGCCCTTCGACAAGGTCTGCTACATCGGCTGCGGCGTGACCACCGGGGTCGGCGCCGTCATCAACACGGCGAAGGCGGAAGTCGGTTGCAACGCCGTCGTCTTCGGGCTGGGCGGCATCGGCCTCAACGTCATCCAGGGCCTGCGGCTGGTGGGCGCCAACATGATCGTCGGCGTCGACATCAACGACGACAAGGAAGAGCGGGGCCGGCGCTTCGGCATGACCCATTTCGTCAACCCGAAGAAGGTTTCGGGCGACATCGTCGCGCACCTCGTCGAGCTGACCAAGGGCGGCGCCGACTATTCCTTCGACTGCACGGGCAATACGACGGTGATGCGCCAGGCGCTGGAATGCGCCCACAAGGGCTGGGGCGAGAGCATCATCATCGGCGTCGCGGCGG
>JAQVKV010000599.1 GCA_028694545.1 Zavarzinia sp.
AACGACGGCTTGACCGTGGTCGCCCGCTCGCTTTCGACCGGCAAGCCCATGGCCGGGGTCGAGATCGGCCTCTATGCCCGCAACAACGACGAACTGGCGCGCCTGACCACCGACGCGGACGGCAAGTTGCGCTTCGATCCCGGGCTGCTGCGCGCCGAGGGCGGTCGTCAGCCGGTCGCCGTCATGGCCTTCGCCGGCGGCGGCGACTTCACCCTGCTGGATCTGACGGGGCCGGCCTTCGACCTGTCGGACCGGGGCGTTTCCGGGCGCATGCAGCCCGGCCCCCTCGACCTCTTCGCCTATGCCGAGCGCGGCGTCTATCGCCCGGGCGAGACGGCGCACATCATGGCCCTGCTGCGCGATGCCGCGGGCAATGCGGTCGCCGACCTGCCGCTCACCCTGTCCATCCGCCGCCCCGACGGGGTCGAGGTGGAACGCCGCCCGCTGCTGCCCGCCGCCGCCGGTGGCTATGACGTAACCTGGGCCATCGGGGGCGGCGCACGCACCGGCACCTGGACCCTGTCGTGGCACACGGATCCGGACCGGCCGGCCATCGGCTCCCTCTCCGTCCTGGTCGAGGACGTGGTGCCGGCGCGGATCGAGACAAAGGTCGCGACCAACCGGGACACGCTGGAACCCGGGCGCCCGGTCGAACTGACGATCGACGCGAAATATCTCTTCGGTGCGCCGGCGTCCGAATTGCGTTCCTCGGTGCAGGTGGTGGTCGGTCCGACCGAGACCCCCTTCGCCGATTACGCCGCCTATCGCTTCGGCCTCGTCGACGAGACGGTGGAGGCGAAGCGCGTCAACCTCGACGACCTCGTGACCGACGCCAAGGGCAAGGCGGTCTATACGATCGCGCTCGATGAATTGCCGGATACGGTCCAGCCCCTGATGGCTGTCGTCCGCGCCGATGTCTTCGAGACCAGCGGTCGGCCCGTGTCGCGCCGGCTCGAGTTGGCGGTGCGCGACCGGCCGTTGTGGATCGGCGTGAAGACCGGCTTCGACGGTGACCAGCTGGCGGAGAACGGCACGCCCGGTTTCCAGCTCGTCGCCCTCGACAAGGACGGTAAGCCGCGCGCGGCCAAGGGCCTGCGCTGGAATCTGGTGAAGGAGAATTGGAACTACCAGTGGTACTACCGGAACGGTGCCTGGGCCTATGAAGTCGTGGTCCGCGACCGTCTGGTCTCCTCCGGCACCGTCGATATTTCGGCATCTGGCCCCGCCGCGTTGCAGACGCCGGCGGTCGATTACGGCCGTTACCGGCTCGAGGTGACCGACGCCGGCACCGGCGCGGCCACTTCGATCCGTTTCCACGCCGGCTGGTTCGTCGCCCCTACTATTGGCGACACGCCCGACAAGATGGCGGTGACCGCCGACAAGGACCTCTACACCCCGGGCGAAACCGCTCATATCCAGGTCCAGGCGCCTTTCGCCGGCGAGATGCTGCTGACCATCGCCACCGATCGCGTGCTCGAGACCCGCAGCGTCACCATGCCGGTGGAAGGCACGACCATCGACATTCCGGTGGCGGAAAGCTGGGGCGCCGGGGCCTATGTCCTCGCCACCGCCTTCCGTCCGGGCGACAGTGACGCGGCAAGGGGGCCTGGGCGCGCGATTGGCCTCGCCTGGCTCGGCGTCGATCCGGCATCGCGCCGCCTGCGGGTCGCCTTCGCGGCGCCCGAGGTGGTGGAGCCACGCCAGAAGGTTTCGATCCCGATCGAGGTTTCCGGCATCGCGGGCGAGGCGCCGACCTATGTCACCATCGCGGCGGTGGACGAGGGTATCCTGCAGCTCACCGATTTCGCGACGCCGGATCCGGTCGCCCAGCTCTTCGGCAAGCGCCGGCTCGGCCTCGACATCCGCGATGCCTACGGCAAGCTGCTGAACGCCAAGCTCGGCAAGCCCGGCGCCTTGCGCGAAGGCGGTGACGGCGATGCCCTTGGCCGGCGCGGGGCGCCGCCTTCCGACATCAAGCTGGTGTCGCTGTTCTCGGGCGTGGTCACGCTGGACGCGGCGGGCAAGGGCACGGTCGATTTCGACCTGCCGGATTACAACGGTCGCCTGCGCCTGATGGCGATCGCCTGGAACGGGCGCCAGGTCGGTTCCGCCGACCGGTGCCTGACCGTGCGCGATCCGGTCGTCGTGCTGTCGTCCACCGCCCGTTTCCTCGCGGTTGGCGATACCTCGCGTCTCACCGTCACCCTGTCCAACGTCGGCGGCACGCCCGGGGCTTACAAACTCTCGGTCGCGGGCGACGACGTGGTGGCGCTGGGTGCTGGCGCGAAGCCCGGGCCGGTCGAACTGGCGCTGGGCGCGACCGCCACCATCGAGGTACCGATCAAGGCGGTCGGAGCTGGTCTTGGCAAGCTTGCCCTGACCATCGAGGGGCCGGGGGACTTCCGCTTCGAGCGCGTGGTCTCGGTCGGGACGCGGGCGCCGCAACTGCCCTCGATCGATCGTCTGGTGCGCCAGCTCAAGCCGAAGGAAGGCCTGACTATCGGGCCGAAGGCGCTGGCGTCCTATGTGCCGGGCACGCCCGAGTTGCTGCTCAGCCTCAGCCCGCGGCCAAATGTCGATGTCGCCGGCCTGCTACGCTCGCTCGACCGCTATCCTTACGGCTGCCTGGAACAGACCACCAGCCGCGCCCTGCCGCTGCTCTATGTCGGCGAGGTGGCGAAACTGTGGGAACAGCCGGACGAGCCGGACATGACGGCGCGGG
>JAQVKV010000600.1 GCA_028694545.1 Zavarzinia sp.
CCCAAGGGCATTTATGATGGTAGCATTCATATCGTGATTGTTTTGTTGCTGCTTGATGGGTTTTCTCGTAATTTCTCCCATTCGCGCATATATCTGTGGTTGATCCGCAGTTTATGGACGTGATCCGCTCCTCCACCGTGTGGCAGCCCCCCGGGGCTTGCCATCGGCCCTCGCGGGTTGCTAGGTTCCCGGCCTGAATTTCCGGGAAAACAGAGATATGTCGGTCGATCCCGCTACCGTGAAGAAGATCGCGCGCCTGGCGCGCATTCGTGTCGACGAGGCCGAACTGCCGGCGCTCGCCGAGGAAGTGAATGGCATCCTCCACTTCGTCGAGCAACTCCAGTCCGTCGATGTCTCGGGTGTCGAGCCCCTGACCAGTGTCGTCCATCGCTCGCTGCCCCTGCGCGACGATGTCGTCACCGACGGTGGCGACGCGGAAGCGGTGCTGAAGAATGCGCCGGACCGGATGGAAAGTTTCTTCACGGTGCCGAAGGTGGTGGAGTGATGGCGTCGGAACTCACGAAACTCGGCATCGCCGAAGCGGCGGCCGGTCTTGCCGCGAAGAAATTCTCGTCGGTCGAACTGACCCGTGCCTTCATCGAGGCGATGGAGGGCGGCCGCGCGCTGAATGCCTTCATCACCGAGACCCCGGCGATCGCGCTGGAACAGGCGGCGGCTTCGGACGCCCGCATCGCGGCCGGCACGGCGCGGCCCCTCGAAGGCCTGCCCGTCGCGGTCAAGGACCTGTTCTGCACCAAGGGCGTGCTGACCACCGCCGCCAGCCACATCCTCGACGGTTTCGAGCCGCCCTATGAATCGACCGTGTCGGGCAAGCTGTGGCAGGACGGCGCCGTCCTTCTTGGCAAGCTGAACATGGACGAATTCGCCATGGGTGGCTCCAACGAGAATTCCTACTACGGCCCGGTGGTGATCCCCTGGCGTCGCAACGGCGATGAAACCGCGCTGGTGCCCGGCGGTTCGTCCGGCGGGTCCGCAGCCGCCGTCGCCGCCGATCTCTGCGTCGCGGCGCTTGGCACCGACACGGGCGGCTCCATCCGTCAGCCGGCATCCTTCACCGGCACCGTCGGCATCAAGCCGACCTATGGCCGCTGCTCGCGCTTCGGCATCGTAGCCTTCGCGTCCTCGCTGGAACAGGCGGGGCCGATCGCCAAGTCGGTGACGGACACGGCGCTCCTGCTGCGCACCATCGCCGGCCACGATCCGCATGATTCGACCAGTGTCCCCGTGCCGGTGCCCGATTACGCCGCCGCCCTGACCGGCGATCTGCGTGGCAAGAGGATCGGTATCCCGAAGGAATACCGGGTCGACGGCATGCCGGCCGAGATCGAGAAATGGTGGGCCAAGGGCGCCGAATGGCTGCGCGACGCGGGTGCCGAGGTGGTGGACATCTCGCTGCCCCATTCCAAATACGCGCTGCCCGCCTATTACATCGTGGCGCCGGCGGAAGCCTCGTCCAACCTCGCGCGTTACGACGGTGTCCGCTTCGGGCTGCGCGTGCCGGGCAAGGACCTGACGGAAATGTACGAGAACACGCGGGCCGAAGGCTTCGGCAAGGAAGTCCGCCGCCGCATCCTGATCGGCACCTATGTGCTCTCGGCCGGTTACTACGACGCCTATTACAGCAAGGCGCAGAAGCTGCGCCGCCTGATCGCCAACGACTTCGAGACGGCTTTCGAGACGGTGGACGCCGTGCTGGCGCCGACGGCCCCCTCGGCCGCCTATGCCTCCGGCGAGAAGTCGGATCCGGTTTCGATGTATCTCGGCGACGTCTTCACCGTGACCGCCAATCTGGCCGGCCTGCCCGCCATGTCGGTGCCCGCCGGGCTGTCGGACCAGGGCCTGCCCATGGGCCTGCAGGTGATCGGCAAACCCTTCGACGAGGCGGGCGTGCTCAATGTCGGCTTCGCGCTGGAAAAGGCGGCGGCCTTCACGGTGAAGCCGGCCGCGTGGTGGAGGGCCTGACCATGTCCAACCTGATCCAGGGCGCCACGGGCGATTGGGAAATCGTGATCGGCATGGAAGTCCATGCCCAGGTTACCTCCAACGCCAAGTTGTTCTCGGGTGCCGCCACCGCTTTCGGGGCGGCGCCCAATTCCCAGGTCTCGACCGTCGACGCGGGCTTCCCCGGCATGCTGCCGGTGATCAACAGCCATTGCGTCGAGCAGGCGGTGCGAACCGGGCTCGGCCTCAAGGCGAAGATCAACCTGACCTCCGTCTTCGACCGCAAGAATTACTTCTACGCCGACCTGCCGAACGGCTATCAGATCTCGCAGTACAAGGACCCGATCGTGGGCGAGGGGCGCCTGCTGCTCGACATGCCGGACGGGTCCACGCGCGAGATCGGCATCACCCGCCTGCACCTCGAACAGGATGCGGGCAAGTCGATGCACGACCAGCATCCGAACCTCACCTTCGTCGACCTGAACCGGGCCGGCGTCGCGCTGATGGAGATCGTCTCGGAACCCGACCTCCGCTCGTCGGAGGAGGCGGCGCTGTATCTGACCAAGCTGCGCACCGTGCTGCGTTACCTCGGCACTTGCGACGGCAACATGGAGGAAGGCTCCATGCGCGCCGACGTGAACGTCTCGGTGCGAAAGCCGGGTGCGCCCTTCGGCACGCGCTGCGAGATCAAGAACGTCAATTCGATCCGCTTCGTGCGCGCGGCGATCGAATATGAGGCGCGGCGCCAGATCGAC
>JAQVKV010000601.1 GCA_028694545.1 Zavarzinia sp.
GATCGTGCGCAACATCGCGGCCAACATGGTTGCCGATGTGTGCTCGATCTATCTGCTGCGGGCGGGCAGACGGCTTGAACTCTTCGCTTCGGAAGGCCTGAACCCGGAAGCGGTGCACAAGGCCGGCCTGAAGGTGGGCGAGGGCCTCGTCGGCACCATCGCCGACACGGCGACGCCCTTGAGCCTGCCCGACGCCCAGTCGCACCCCAAATTTGCCTATCTGCCGGAGACCGGGGAAGAAATCTATCACTCCCTGATGGGCGTGCCGATCATCCGTCTCGGCCGCGTCGTCGGCGTGCTCGTCGTGCAGAACCGCACCAAGCGCGAATACGACGAGGACGAGATCGACGCGATGCAGACCATCGCCATGGTCCTCGCCGAACTCGTCGGCCAGGGCGACCTGGTCGACCCCGCCGAATTCTCGGAAAGCGAGGCGCGGCGTCGCGAACCCTATACCTATGACGGTGTCGGCCTGGCCGAGGGGCTGGCGATCGGTACCGCCGTGCTGCATGAGCCGCGCGTTGCCGTCGAGCGCCTGATCGCCGAGGATCCGGTCGCCGAGATGAACCGGCTGTCCCTTGCCATGTCGAGCCTGCGCCGGCGCATCGACGCGATGCTGGACGAGCAGGACGTGCTGGCGGGCGAGCACCGCGACATCCTCGAAGCCTATCGCATGTTCGCCCACGACCGGGGCTGGCGCGACAAGATCGAGGAAGCGATCAAGTCGGGCCTCACCGCCGAGGCGGCGGTCGAGAGGGTGCAGATGGAAACGCGGGCCCGCATGGGCTCGATTACCGATCCCTACCTGCGCGAGCGCCTGTCGGACCTCGAGGACCTGGCCAACCGCCTGCTGCGCCATCTTGCCGGCAAGACCGAAACGGCGGCGGGTGACGAACTCCCGGAAGAGGCGATCCTGGTCGCCCGCGCCATGGGACCGGCCGAGCTGCTCGACTATGACCGTTCGCGCGTCAAGGCCGTGGTGCTCGAGGAAGGCTCGCCCACCAGCCACGTGGCCATCGTCGCGCGCGGCCTCGGCATTCCCGTGGTCGGCGGCTGCGAGCGCGTGCTCGAACGGGTGGAGCCGGGTGACCTTGTCGTCGCCGACGGCGATACCGGCCAGGTGATCTTCCGGCCGACGCCGGAGGTGGCGGCGGCCTTCGCCGAGAACCTGCGCATCCGCACCGAGCAGCGCGCGGAATATGCCCAGTACCGCAACATGCCGGCCGTCTCGAAGGACGGTGTCGCGGTGAAGTTGCTCATGAACGCGGGCCTCACGGTCGACCTGCCGCATCTGGACGAGACCGGGGCTGACGGCATCGGCCTGTTCCGTACCGAGTTGCAGTTCATGGTCTCCTCGACCATGCCGCGCCTGGCCGCGCAGATCGAACTCTACGCCAACGTGCTGAACGCCGCCGGCGACCGGCCGGTGATTTTCCGCACCCTCGATGTCGGTGGTGACAAGGTGCTGCCCTATATGGGCGCCCAGCGGGAAGAGAATCCGGCGCTCGGCTGGCGGGCCATCCGCCTCGTCCTCGACCGGCCGGCGCTGTTACGCTACCAGCTTCGCGCACTGCTCATCGCGGGCGCTGGCAAGATCCTGTCGATCATGTTCCCCATGGTCGCCGACGTCGCCGAATTCCGTCAGGCGCGCCAGATCCTCGATGTCGAGAAGCGGCGCCTCGAGCGACTTGGCCGGCCGCTCCCCGCGAAGATCCGGTTGGGCACCATGCTCGAGGTGCCGGCTCTGGCCTATCAGTTGCCGGCGCTGCTGCCGCTGGTCGATTTCATCTCGATCGGCTCGAACGACCTGCTGCAGTTCTTCTTCGCCGCCGACCGGGGTAATCCCAAGGTCGCGTCGCGCTATGACCTGCTGGCCCCATCGGCCCTCAAGCTGCTGCGCGACATCTGCGGCGCCTGTGATGCGGCGGGCGTGCCGGTCTCGCTGTGCGGCGAGATGGGGGGGCGCCCGCTGGAGGCCATGGCGCTGATCGGCCTCGGCTTCCGCTCGATCTCGATGAACGCGGTATCCATCGGGCCGGTGAAGGCGATGTTGCGCGGGCTCGACGTCGCTGAACTCCGGGCCTATATCGCCCGCCTGATCGAAGGACCGGATCGCACCCTGCGCGGCAAGATCGAAAGTTTCGCCCGCGATCACGGCGTTCGCGTCTGATCGGGTGAATCCCGGCCTTTCGGACGTGGTTTCGGCGTTTTAACCGAGTTGCGTTGACGCGCGGACATTCTTATGGTGGCCGCAACATTTCTCGGAAATGTTGATGCCTCCACTAGCGTTTTCCGGATTCGTCTCGATGGCGCTTCCGTGTTCGTGTACCTCCTCGAGGCGTTGCGAGAGTTTCGATGGCACTGGGCAGACTTACGCCACATCAGGTTCCGCCAGAAGAACCGCAGGGCTATGCGGCCGTGGATGACCCCATGATCTACAGCGGCGTCGGCACCTATCTGCGCGACGCCCGGCTCTCCTATGGCCGGACCACGGCCGAGATCGGCGCTGCCCTGCGTATCAAGCCCTCCCACCTCGATGCCCTTGAACAGGGTCGGACGGAAGGGACCGCCGGCCTGACCTATGCGCTCGGCTACCTGCGCTCCTACGCGGGCTATCTCGGGCTCGACACGGATGCCGTGATCACGGCCTTCAAGGCGGAGTTGAACCGCGAACCCGAGGAACGGCCCCTGGTCTTCCCGGCGCCGGTGCAGGAGGC
>JAQVKV010000602.1 GCA_028694545.1 Zavarzinia sp.
GGCTGATCACGATCATGAACAGCGCGAAGCCGAAGCCGAGGCCGGAAGCCGCTGGATTGAAGTCCGGCCTGCCCTCGCCCGCCTCCACGGTAGCACCGATGAGATAGCCGAAGACGGCGCCGATGCCGATCATCACCGCGATCAGGATCAGGGTGGTGCGTTTGTTGCGCGCCGCCGCCGCGTGGAAATCGGTCGAAACCAGCCCCGTGGCGGCCGCCGAGGGCCGGGGCACGACGACGGTAGCCTCTTCCGACGGCGGTTGTTCGGCCGACGTGCCGGTGGGCAACGGTCCCCAGGGGCCATTGCGCGGTGGATTGGCCATCGCCCTCTCCCCGGTCCGCCGGTCAGCGCAGCGAGACGCGCACCGGCGCCTTTTCGGCCTCCGGCACCTCGAAATATTCACTCATGCCGAAATTGGCGAAACGGGCGATGACGTTCGAGGGGAATTGTTCGATCCGGTTGTTCTGCCCCATCACGCTGTCGTTATAGTGCTGACGCGCGAAGGCGATCTTGTTCTCGGTCGAGGTCAGCTCTTCCATCAGGTTGCGGACGTTCTGGTTCGACTTGAGGTCGGGGTAGGCTTCCGCCACCGCCATGAAACGGCCGAGCGCGCCCGAGACGGCGGCCTCGGCGGCGCCCGCCTCGGCCGGGCCATGGGCATTCACCGCCGAATTACGAGCGGCGATCACCTGCTGCAGGGTCTCCTGCTCGAATTCCATGTAATCCTTGGCGACCTCGACCAGGTTGGGAATGAGGTCGTAGCGGCGCTTGAGCTGGACATCGATCTGCTTCCAGCCATTGGCGACCTGGTTCTTGCCGGCGACGAGGCCGTTGTAAGTCATGATGGCCCACCCCACCACGACGACCACAAGACCGAGAACGATCCAACCGAACATGTCCCTCTCCCTTTCTAGAGAACCCGCCCGGCGACCGCGTCCAGCATGGCCACAAGCTGCGGGTCGCGCGCCTCCGGCGCGGTGATCAACGCATAATCCAGCGCGCGGTCGCAGCCCTTCGGGCAGATCGCGGGCCGGTCGGCCGCCAGCAGCGGCGCGATACCCCGGACGAGATCGCGCGCGGCCTCGGCGTTGCGCTGGAGTACGGCGACAATGGCCGCGACCTCGACCGCGCCATGATCGGGATGCCAGCAATCGTAGTCTGTGACCATCGCTACGGTCGCGTAACAAAGTTCGGCTTCGCGGGCGAGTTTGGCTTCCGGCATGTTGGTCATGCCGATCACGTCGCAGCCCCATTGCCGATAGAGTTCCGACTCGGCCCGGCTGGAGAACTGCGGCCCTTCCATCGCCAGATAGGTGCCGCCCCGGTGCAGCGAAATGCCGGCGGCATTACCCGCCAGTTCGATGATGTCGCCCAGCCGTCCGCACACGGGCTCCGCCATCGAGACATGGGCGACGAGGCCATCACCGAAGAAACTCTTTACCCGGGCGAAGGTGCGGTCGATGAACTGGTCAACGATGACGAAGGTCCCGGGCGAGAGCCCTTCCCGGAACGAACCGCAGGCCGAGAGCGAGATGACGTCGGTCACGCCGAGGCGCTTCAGGGCGTCGATATTGGCGCGGTAATTGATTCCGCTCGGGCTGAGGCGGTGCCCCTTGTCGTGGCGCGGCAGGAAGGCGACCGGCAGGCCCGACAATTCGCCGGTGATGATCTCGCCCGACGGTGGGCCGAAGGGGGTGGCAACCTGGGTCGCGCGCCTGTTGGTCAGTCCGTCGAGATCATAGAGACCGCTGCCACCGATCACGCCCAACATCGCCATGTCGTCACCCTCGCCAAATGAACCGGGCCAAAGAAAACGGGGGGATCCTCGCGGATCCCCCCGTGATCATCGCCGATTGGCGCTTGCGATCAATGGCCCTGAACCTGCTTCCGCACCTTCCGGTAAGTCAGGAAGGAGAAGATGGTCAGGATACCGAGGAAGCCCATGACCTTCACGCCGGCGCGCTTGCGGTCCTCGAGCTTCGGTTCCGCCGCCCACATCAGGAAGGTGGCGACGTCATGTGCCATCTGGGACACAGTCGCCGGCGTACCGTCGGCATAGGTCACCTGATCGTCGTTCAGGGGCTTCGGCATGCCGATGGCATTACCCGCGAAGACCGCGTTGTATTCCTTGCCCGCGGGCAGGACAAAGCCGGCCGGCGCCTCGTGATAGCCGGTCATGAGGCCGTAGATGTAGTTCGGGCCATCGTGACGGGCCTTCGCCATCAGCGAAAGGTCCGGCGGCAAGGCACCGCCGTTGGCCGCGCGCGCCGCGTTCTCGTTCGCGAAGGGCGAATGGAAACGGTCCGAAGGCAGGGCCTTGCGGGTCGTCTCGTCGCCATTGTCGTCGATCGTCGGCACTTCATACTGGGCCGCGATCGCCTTCACTTCCGCTTCGGAGAAGCCGATGTCCTGCAGGTTGCGATAGGACAGGAACTTCATCGAATGGCAGGAGGCGCAGACTTCCTTGTAGACTTGGAAACCGCGCTGCAGCGCCGCCCGGTCGAAGGTGCCGAAGGCACCCGAGAAGCTCCACTCCTGCTGCTCGAGATGGCCACTGGTGGCGCCGATGGCGGCACCGGAGCCGAGACCGAGGGTGAACAGCGCCGCGGCGCCGATCTTGAGAGCACGCATCTTCATGGTTCCTCTCCCCTTCCTCAGGCCTTGGCCGCGTCGCCGAGGACCGCCTTGGCGATCGATTCAGGCACCGGCAG
>JAQVKV010000023.1 GCA_028694545.1 Zavarzinia sp.
CCGGACGCGACGGCACGGCGGCAGGCGCGGCCGCCTCCCGTCCGGGCGCATGGGGATGATCGGGATCGGCCCAGCGGCTGCGCAGGGTCTCCCCCGGTAGCAACATATCCTGCGGCTTCTTCGGCGCCGGGCGCGTCTCGACCGATCGCGTCTCGAGCGGTGGCAGTTCGGCCCTTGCCGCCCCGGCGGACACCAAGGCCATCCCGGGCACCAGGGCGGCCGCCAGCATCAGGCAAAGCCGGCGGGCGCTCGGTCGAAATATCATGGCCGGCCTCGCGGGCAGTCGAAACAAGGCCGGCAGGATATAACAGGCTTCCTAGCTGCGTCGCAGGAAAAATCCGGCAATGCCGTCGAGCGAGACAGCCCCCCCACCCCGCACCAGCAGGACGAGCAGCCCGCCGCCCCAGAGGCAGAGTTCGACGGCATTAAAATTGATGCCGTCGCCGGTGAAGGGCACCACGAACTGGATCATCGCGGTGACGCCGAGAAGTCCGAGGGCGCCAAGCCGGGTGAACAGCCCGAGGAACAGCAGGAGCGCGCCGGCCGCTTCCGTGAACGTCCCGAGATAGGCCGCCACCTCGGGCGGCAGCACGGGCACGCGGTAGATTTCCTGGAACAGGAAGATCGCACTGTCGCTCAGCCCGAAACCGTCGAAACGGGTGCTGGCGCTCTTCCAGAACACGAGGCCGATGCCGACGCGCAGACCGAGCAGGCCGAGCGGCTCGAGAAACCGTGCGGCACGGCGCAGCGGCTCGGCGAGGGCAGCCGGCGGTTCGCCGGCCAGGGTCTGGGCAAGGAAGGTCATGTCGGATCTCCGGAAAGGGTCGTGTCGTCGGTCAGGCAAAGCAGGCCAAGGCCGAGCGGCCTTGCCAGGACATGTCCGGGATCGGCCTCCGGCGTTGCCGCCAATGCGGCCGCCAGCGCGGGCTCGAGGCCGAGTGCGCCCGCCGCGTCGATCGCACCGAGAAAGGCCAATCCGGCCGGATCAAGATCGGCGGCCCTGATTGCGCCTCCGCCGTCGCGCCAGACGACCAGCCGGGTTTCCACCGCGACGTGCCGCGACGGCGTGCCGTCCCGCCCGGGCTGATTGACCGCCCAGATGTGATCGACCGCATGGGCGGCGCGCAGAAGCGAAACGCCCGGCAACAGGCGAAAGCGGAGGGCCGCCACCGTCTCGGGTGTCATGGCCGCGAAGCTGGCGGCATCGAAGGGGGGCATCACGGGAGAAAGGGCGGCCCGATGCCGCGCCCATTCAAGGGCCGCCACCTCGGCCACCATGGGCAGGGCCGCCAATTCCGCCACCGTAAGGAGAAAGTCCGGAAACGTCGCTCCGTAAAGGGCCAGCCGGGGGTCCGTCGGCGGATGAGCGTCGATGAAACGTCGCGCCAGCACCGGAAAGGCGCTGGCGCCCACCAGGCGGACGACGACGGGAAAATGCAGGGCTAGTGCCTCGGTCAAGGTGGTCCGCACATGATTTCGGTGGATGGACAGGCGGTTGCCCGCCGGCACGCTCCCGCCCCGGACAAGGGCGAGCAACGCGGGATCAGCGGGAGCGCCCCGCAGCATGGCGGCGAAATGCCCCTGGAATTCAGCCAGCCGCATGGCGCGCCTCCCCGGTGGATGCCGCGAGGCGGCGATCGATGCGCGCGGCCTCGTCGAGCAGGACATCGACTTCGGGCAGGTTGCTGTCCCATTCGAGGAGGACGGGGGCATCGCCGCACCAAGGCCGGACCAGATCAAGCAGGTCGAGGGCCGCGGGACCGACCCGGTCGCCATGATCGTCGATCAGGATGACGGCGCCCTCCACCTCGACCCGGGCATGGCCCGCGAGATGGATCTCGCCGACGGAGGCGAGCGGCATGGCCATGACTTCGGTGACCGGATCGAGGCCGAGGTTGCCGGCGCTAACCACCACATTGTTGAGATCGAGCAGGAGGCCGCAGCCCGTCCGCCGCACCAGTTCGGCCAGCATCTCCCCCTCGCCCATCTCCTCGTGGGCGAAGCCCATGTAACTCGACGGATTTTCGATCAGGATCGGCCGGCGCAGGCGCTCCTGGACCCTCTGGATGTTGGCCGCGACAACGTCAAGGGCCTCGCGCGTGCGGGGAACGGGCAGAAGGTCGTTCCAGCAGTGGCCCCCTTCGACGGACCACGCCAGATGTTCCGAGACCAGCACCGGTTCGATCCGGGCGACAAGCGCGGCCAGCCGCGCCAGATGGGCCTCGTCGATCCCCCCGGCCGAGCCGAGCGAAAGACCGACACCGTGAACGGACACGGGCCGGTCGCGCCGGACCGTGTCGAGTTGGCCGGCGCCGGGGCCGGAGAGCATGTGATTCTCGGCATGGATCTCGACCCAGGCCGGGACCGCGCCGCCATCGGCGACCTCGGCCAGATGGGGCGCGCGCAGGCCGATCCCCGTCCGGTCGGGACGAAGGCCGGAGCCACGAGCCAGAGTGCGCGCGCCCGTCATCGCGATTACTCGCCCGGGGTGGCGGAGCCTCCCGCCAACTTGGCGCAGGTGCCGGCCGGAACGAAGAGCCAGGCATCCTTCTGGCCATCGACGGTCGAGGTCCCGGCGCAGGAGGAATTGGCGGTCTGGCAGTCGTTCTGGCCGGCCTTGGCAACGCCGAAGCACTTCTCGTTCTCGGCGGCATGGGCCCCGCCAGCGACGAGGCCGGCCGCCGCGACGGTGGCGGCGAAGAGGGTGGCGGTGGCGGTTCTGGCGAGGGTGGACATGTCGAACTCCTTGTCGTCCTGGCTGGGCTGTCGGGGATCGACGGCCCGTATTGACGCGAGTGGCTTTCCAAAGCCGTTCTCGACTGGAGGTTCGGCCCGGCCTCGCAAAAGTTACGTCGCTGCCCGCTCTTATTGTTCCCTTGTATTCTCGCGAGCGAGGTTGCAGGGTTTGGCCGCCTGTGGAGAGACGTCGCGCATGAGTGAAAGGGCCGAACAGGAACGAGATACCGGCCAGGGCCGGGAACTCGCGCGCCTGATGGCGGCGGCCCAGGATGGCGACAAGCGCGCCTATGCGACCTTGCTGCAAGCCGTCACCCCTTATCTGCGGGCACAGGCCAGGCGCTATCTGCGCAACCCTCACGATGTCGAGGACGTGGTACAGGACATCCTGTTGACCCTTCACCGCGTCCGCCAGACCTACGATCCGACACGGCCCTTCATGCCCTGGCTGGTCGCGATCGCCCGGCGCCGGGTGGTGGACCGCCTGCGCGGCAAGGGCCGGCAGGACGCGCGCGAAGTAATCGTGCCGCCGGACGATGAAACTTTCACCGGCGCCGCGGCGAACATGGAAGAGGAAGCCCCCGACCACAGCGCCCTGCACGCGGCGGTCGCGGCGTTGCCCCCGGGCCAGCGGCTGGCGGTCGAACTGCTGAAGTTCCAGGATCTCTCCCTGAAGGAGGCGTCGGAACGTAGCGGCATGACGGTCGGGTCGTTGAAGGTGGCGGCCCATCGGGCCTACAAGACATTGCGCGGCGTGCTTTCGGGCCACCGCGACGAAGACGAGCGAGGTTGAGAGACGAAGCGGTGAAGACGGATCGGCTGATCGACACCCTGGTGGCGGAAGCGCAGCCCGTGCGGCGCCTGCGGCCGCCCCTGGTGCGCGCCGGCCTCTGGCTGGGCGGGGCCGCCGCGCTGATCGCCGGGATCACCCTCTTCCATGCCCATGTCGAAGGCGAAAGCCTGCGCCACCTCTTTGGCCAGTTCGCCGATCCGGGCTTTACCCTGCAATGGTTCGCCAGTCTGGCGACGGGGATCACCGCCATCATCGCCGCCTTCGAGCTGAGCCTGCCCGATCGTTCCCGCGCGTGGCGCCTGCTGCCCCTGCCGGCCGTGGCGGCCTGGCTGCTGCTGATCGGCTACGGCTGCCTGACCGACTGGGTGGAGCGCGGGCCGGACGGCTGGGTCGCCGGCCACAGCCTCAAGTGCCTCGGCACGATCATCGGTACCAGCGTGCCGCTGGGCGCCTTCCTCGCCTGGATGCTGCGCTTCGCCGGGGCCGCCTGGCCAGTCGAGACGATCACGGTCGGCGCGCTCGGCACGGCGGCGCTTTCGGCCACCGGCCTCAGTCTCTACCACGATCTCGATGCGTCGCTGATGATCCTCATCTGGCATGGCGGCACCACGGCCCTGATCGTCTGGGCCAGCCGCACGATCGGCCAGCGCGTCTTCCGCCGGGCCTGACACGGCCGCGACTTCCGTCGACGTTGCACCGCCCCGCCCTTCGGGGGCATGCTGCGCCCCGTTAATCACAGCGGGGTCCGGCGATGATCTACGAATTGGGCGACAGGCGGGTGGTGCGTGAAGAAGGCTCGTGGATCGCGCCGGGTGCCGTGGTGATCGGCGCCGTCACCCTGAAGAAGAACGCCAGCATCTGGTTCAATGCCGTGATCCGGGGTGACAATGATCCGATCGTCATCGGCGAGAACAGCAATATCCAGGACGGCTCCGTCCTGCACACGGACGACGGCGTGCCGCTCGTCGTCGGCTCCCACGTGACTGTCGGGCACAAGGTGATGCTGCACGGCTGCATCGTCGGCGACAACACGCTGGTCGGGATCAATTCGGTCATCCTCAACAGGGCGAAGATCGGCCGCAACTGCATTATCGGCGCCAACAGCCTGATCCCCGAGGGCAAGGAGATCCCCGATGGCTCCCTCGTCGTCGGCAGCCCCGGGCGCGTCGTCCGGCAGTTGACCGAGGCCCAGGCGCAGATGCTCACCCTGCAGGCCCTGCATTACGTCGAGAATGCGAAGCGTTACGCCCGCGACCTCAAGCCGGCGGAATAAGGTCCATTTCGGCGCCACCCCTTCAAAGCGGGCGAAGGCCCACCAGATAGGGATGGCAACGCGGGAGAGAACAATGGCCGACCGTCCCCAGATCTTCGGCATTCCGACCAGCACCTTCTGCTGGACAGTGCGGCTCGTCTGCGCCGAAAAGGGCCAGGAGCATGATTTCTTCGAGATGATCCCGGGCGGCGTGCTCGACGGCGTGCGCCATCCCTTCGCGCGGGTGCCGGTGCTGCGCTTCCGGGGCATCACCGTCTACGAATCGCCCGCCATCGCCCGTTACCTGGACCGGGAGTTGCCGGGACCGGCACTGCAACCCAAGGGCAGCCTGGAACTCGCGCGCATGGACCAGTGGATCAGCGCCACCGCCGATTACCTTTATGATTCGATGATCGGCGGCGTGGTCGCCCAGCGTCTGCTGGCGCCGCTCGACGGACGCGAGCCAGATCTTGCGATCGTCGCCGAGCAGGCGGCGGCGATGCACGACCAGCTCGGCGTCGTCGACGAGATGCTGTGTTCGGGGCGCTATCTCGCGGGGCCGGACCTGACCCTGGCCGACCTTTTTCTCGCCCCCGTGATCTACTGGGTCGACAAGACGCCCGAGGGCCGGGAGGTACTGGACAGCTACCCGACCCTGCGTCGCTGGTTCCGGTCCCTCGCCGAACGCCCCGCCTTCCGCGAGACGACGCCTCCGGTCAGCTTCTGACCGGAGGCTGCCCGCCCCTACTTCGACTGCAGGAGATCGCGAATCTCGGCCAGCAGGGCTTCGGTCGGCGTCGGGGCCGGGGGCGCCGGCGGGGGCGCTTCCGCTTCCGTCTTCGCCATCAGGCTGTTCACGCCCTTGACCAGCAGAAACACCGCGAAGGCGACGATCAGGAACTGGATCGCGACGTTGATGAAGCTGCCGTAGGCGATGACCGCCGCCCCGGCCTCCTGCGCCTTGGCCAGCGATTCATATTCGCCGCCGGACAGGTTGAGGTAGAGATTGGAAAAATCGATGCCGCCGATCAGCAGGCCGATGGGTGGCATGATGACGTCGTTCACCAGCGAAGTGACGATCTTGCCGAAAGCGGCACCGATGATCACGCCCACCGCGAGATCGACGACATTGCCGCGCATGATGAATTTCTTGAACTCGCCGAGCATGAACCGCTCTCCCCTCTCCGTGTAGCGCCAACACACGTTCGCGTGCGACTTGGAATACGTCCATGATGCACGCGCAAATCTTTGTCGATCGTTAAAATTTAGTCGGGAAGGCGCCTTCATAGATCGGCGCCTTGAAACCGGCGATATAGCGCCCGTCGATGTCGAGCAGCGGTCGCTTGATCATGCCCGGCTGCGCGATCATGAGGGCAATTGCCTTTTCCTGGTCCAGGTCAGCCTTCGCGTCGTCGGGCAATTTGCGGAAAGTGGTGCCGGCGCGGTTCAGCACCGTCTCCCACCCGAGCGCATCGCACCAGCGGCCCAGCGTGGCGGCATCGACGCCTTCCTGCCGGTAATCATGGAAGACATAGGCAATGCCATGGTCGTCGAGCCAGACCCTGGCCTTCTTCATCGTGTCGCAATTCTTGATGCCGTAAATGGTGACAGTCATGGCCGCGGTCCTTTCTGCTCTTCCCGCGTGATGCCATGACGCGACGGGATAGGCTAGGCTTTCGACCATGACGCTTCAACTCGCCCTCGTCCTCGGCCTGCTTGGTGCCGCGGTCGTGATGTTCGCCCTGAACCGGCCACGCATGGACGTGGTTGCCGTGATCATGATGGTCTGCCTGCCACTGACCGGCGCCGTCACCACGGCGGAAGCGCTGTTCGGTTTCGCCGACCGCAACGTCATTCTGATCGCCGCCCTCTTCGTCATCGGCGAGGCGCTGGTGCGGACCGGCGTGGCTCAGGGCCTTGGAGACCAGCTGATCCGCCGCGCGGGTGCCAGCGAGGTGCTGCTGATCACCCTGCTGATGATCTTCGTCTCCCTGCTAGGCGCCATCATGAGTTCGACCGGCGTCGTCGCCATCTTCATCCCGATCGTGCTACGGGTGGCGCGCAGCAGCGGCATTCCGGCGGGACGCCTGATGATGCCCATGTCGATCGCCGCCCTCAGCAGCGGCATGACCACCCTGGTCGCGACACCGCCCAACCTGATCGTGCATGGCGAATTGCTGCGCCACGACCTGCCCGGCTTCGGCTTCTTCGCCTTCTCGCCCTTCGGCCTGCCCATCCTCGCGCTGTCGATCCTCTATGTCCTGCTGATCCGGCGCCGGCTGGGTCGGGGCGAGACGGTAGCGGCGGCGCAGAAAGGCCCGGACTTCGCCGCCTGGATCGACGATTACGCGCTGGCGGCGCGCGAGTACCGGCTGCGCATCGCCCCTGCCTCCCCCGTCGCCGGGCAGGCCCTGCGCCAGCTCGACATGCGGGCGACGGCGGGCATCAACGTCATCGCCGTCGAACGTGGCATCGGCTTCGGCCGCCACCTGCTGCGCCCCCATGCCGATCTCGTGCTGCAAGTCGGCGACATCCTGCTGCTCGACGTCTTCGAGCCAAAGGAGGACATGGCGAGCCTGAGCGCGCGGTTCCGCCTGGACCCCCTGCCCCTGTCCGGGCGCTATTTCGCCGACCGGCGGCACGAGATCGGCCTTGCCGAAGTGATGGTGCCCGCCACCTCCGCCCTGATCGGGCGCACGGTGGTGGACGCGAAGATCCGCAGCGAGCACGACCTCGTCGTCATCGGCCTGCGCCACGGCCGCAAGGCCGAGACCGGCGACATCCTGCGCCGTCCACTGGAGACCGGCGATACCTTGCTGGTGACGGGCCCCTGGAACGCCATCCGCAAGCTGCAGGAAGACCGCCGCCACCTCGTGGTGATCGGCCTTGCCACCGAGGATGCGGAAGGACCGGTGGCGGCGGAACGCGCGCCCTTCGCGCTTGGCGTCCTTGCCCTCGTCGTCGGACTCATGGTCTGGGGCGGGATCGCCAATGTCACGGCGGCCCTGCTCGGCTGCCTGCTGATGGGCCTGTTCGGCTGCATCGACATGAAGAACGCCTATCGTTCCATCCACTGGCAGAGCCTCGTGCTCATCGTCGGCATGCTGCCTTTCTCGCTGGCGCTGGAGCGCAGCGGCGGCCTGGCGCTCGCCGCCGACGCCTTCCTTTCAGTCTTCGGCCATGGCGATCCGCGCGCGGCGCTGGCCGGGCTCTTCGTGCTCACCGCCAGCTTCAGCCTGTTCATGTCGAACACGGCGACCGCCGTGCTGCTTGCCCCTGTCGCCATCGCCATCGCAAGCGAGATGGGGCTTTCGCCCTATCCCTTCGCCATGACCGTGGCCCTCGCCGCCTCCGCCGCCTATGTCACGCCGGTGTCCTCGCCGGTGAATGCGCTGGTGGCGGGGCCGGGCGACTACCGCTTCGGCGATTTCGTGAAGGTGGGGCTGCCGCTCGCCCTGCTCGTCCTTGTCGTGACCGTGGTGCTGGTGCCCCTGGTGCTGCCCTTCACGCCCTGATCAGGCGCAGCAATCCTTCCGCCCCGGCCATCACCTCGGCCCAGGTGACCTCGAACCCCGCCGTGTCGCCATAATAGGGATCGGCCACCGCCTGCCCTTCCCGTCCCGGCACATGATCGAGCAGGAGCGAGAGGCGCGCCCCGCCGTCCTTCGGCCGGATCGCCTCGAGATCGGCGAGGTTGCGCCGGTCCAGGGCGACGACATGGGTGAAATAGCGGAAATCCAGCGCCGTCACCTGACGCCCGCGCAAGTCCGAAATGTCGACGCCGTGGCGTGCCGCCACCGCCTGCGCCCTTCGGTCTGGCGGCTCGCCCACATGCCAGTCGCCGGTGCCGGCGGAATCGACCCGAAGGGCGACGCCGGCCCGCGCGGCGACATGACGCATGGCCCCTTCCGCGAGTGGCGAACGGCAGATATTCCCGAGACAGACGAAGAGAATGGCGGGCTTTTCGGCGGACACGGCGGGGCCTTTCGGACGGGGCGGCGGGGATGGATGTGATTTAGTCACATTACCCTGCGGGGTCGATGGGGCAAAATGGGAACAAATGCGTCACCAACGAGACGAGGAGCTTTCATGACCGCCCAAATCGGCACGGCAGGCAGTGCGACGGGCAGCGCCGCCACCGGCCGGCTCGCCCATCTGCCGCTTCCCCTCTTCGCCGCCCCCATGGGGCTCGGCGGCCTTGGTCTGGCCTGGCGCGAGGCCGGGCGCGTGCTGGACGCGCCGTCGGTGGTCGGCGATGCGCTGATGGCGACCGCGCTCATCGTCTGGCTGCTGATCATGGCGTTGCATCTCACGCGCGCCCTGCGCCACCCCGAAGCCCTGCGCGCCGATCTCGCCCACCCGATCCGCTCCGCCTTTACCGGGGCGATTACCATTGGCCTGCTGATCATTTCCGGCGGATTTATTCCCTATGCACCGTCGCTGGCGATCGTGCTGTGGCTGATCGCCGTGGTCTTCCATGTCACGATCGGACTGTGGACCGTGCGCGGTCTGCTGACCGCCCCCCGCGAATCGACCACCCTGGTGCCGCCGCTGCTGATTCCGCTGGTCGGCAATATCGTGGCGCCGATCTTCGGCGTGAAGCTGGGCTTTCCCGAATTGTCGTGGATGCTGTTCGGCCTCGGCGTGCTCTTGTGGGCGATGATCCAGCCGCTCATCCTCGGTCGGATTATCTCCGGGCCGACCATGCCGGCGCGCCTGCGGCCCACCCTCGCCATCCTGCTGGCGCCACCCGCGGTCGGCACGGTCGCCCTGTCGGGCCTGACCGGCGGCTTCGGGCCTGGCCCGCTCGCCGTCTTCGGCCTCGCCGTCTTCGTCGCGCTGGTGCTCGTCACCCTGACCGTGCGTTTCTCGGCAGTCCCATTCGGCGTCTCCTGGTGGGCCTGGACCTTTCCGACCGCCGCCTTCTCGGTCGCCTTCTCGGGTTTCGCCCGTGCCTATCCCGCGCTCCCGATCACGCTGGCCGCCTGGGCCGTACTGGCGATCGCGAGCACGATCGGCCTGATCGTCAGCCTGGCCACCCTGCGCGCGGCCGCCACCGGCCACCTGCTGCTGCCCGAGGCGCCCTGACAAAAAAGCCCGCCGCCCGGAAACGGGCGGCGGGCCTTGGCGCGTGACCAGCCGGGTACCGTTCAGACGGCGCGTGCGACGTGGCGGATGCCGCCAGTCGCGGGATCGGTCCCGATATAGGGCAGGCCCGCCGTCTTCCAGGCGGCAAAGCCTCCTGCCATATGGGCGAGCGGGGTAACACCCGCCGCGATGCAGGCTTCGAGCACCTTGCGCGACCGCATGCCGGAACCGCAGTGGAACACGAGACGCTTGCCCTGCTGCGACGGCAGGAAAGCCGGCTTGAATTCGGCCAGCGGCGACAGCAGGCCGCCCTCCACATGCTCGAAGGCATATTCCTGCGGCGTGCGCACGTCGATCAGCGCGATCTCCCCGGCTTCAAGCGCGCTCAAGACTTCCTCGGGCGTCCAGCACTCGAATTTGACGCCGTTCTCTTCCTCAATATGCATGGGTTCTCTCCTTGGGTTCCATTGGTGGACCACAATAAGCCCCGGATCTCCGCGCCTCCGGTGACTAAGTCACCGAGGCGGCGATGTCGGCCAGGGCCGCGCGGTCGCGCAATTCGACGGCGCCCCTTGTCAGCGCCACCCAGCCCTTCTGCTGAAAAGCCTGGAGCTGGCGGCTCACCACCTCGCGCGCCGTACGCAGTTCCATCGCCAGTTCCTGATGGGTAATCGCGACCTTTCCCTCGTCCGCCGGCAGATCCAGCAGCTTCCTGGCCAGACGCCCGTCGACGCGCTTGAAGGCGATCTCGTCGATGATGAAGAACAGCTCGGCGATGCGCCGCGAATAGGCGGTGAATACGAAGCGCCGGAAGGTGGGCGAGACGGCGATCATCTCCTCGAAGGCGGTGCGCGGCAGGGCGACGGCCCGAACCTCGGTCTCGGTCACGGCTTCGGCGCCATAATCCTGATAGGCAAGGACACAGGCCGTGGTGAGCACGCAACTTTCGCCGCCACGCGCGCGATAGAGCACGATCTCGCGCCCCTGTTCCGACAATTGCTGTACCCGGATCGAGCCTTCGATCAGCAGCAGCATGTTTTCGGGCGCGCGGCCGGCGCCGATGATGGTCGTCCCCGCCGGATACTGCACGAAGCGCGCACGCTCGGACAGAATCGCCATGGCCTCGGGCTCCAGCGCCGCGAGTTCGGGGAAATGCGCGATCCAGTCCATGACCCTCCTGCCCTTCGCCGAGACAACACCAGAGCATCCCGGCCGTTTCCTTGCGATGGGTCAAGGCCGGGGTTGTCCGGACATGAACGGCGCCTGAACGGCCGGTTCAGGAAAGGCTCAGCCCCATGCCCGCATGATGCGCCCCGGATCGCGGATCGAATGAGGGCGTCATGCTGAAACGAATGGTTCTCGAGGGCTTGCTGGTCGCCGCCCTGGTGCTGGCCTCGGGGGCGACCTATCAGGCCCTGCGCTATGGCCCTGCCTCCCTCGCCGACATCGTCGCCGGGGGCGATCATGACGACTGACGCGCGCCCGGTAACCCCCCGGCGCCCGCCGAGCCCCGGCCAATTGCGCCTGCTGCGCCTGTTCCATGCCCTGATGAGCGGCGCCTTCCTCACCGCCTATCTGACCGGGGGCGAGGATGCCTATGGCATTCATGTCGTCGCCGGCTATGTCGTGCTCGGGGCGCTCGGCTTCCGCCTGATTCTCGCGCTTGCCGCGCCCGAGGGCTCGGTGCTG
>JAQVKV010000603.1 GCA_028694545.1 Zavarzinia sp.
CGGGGCGGAGTAGCTCAGCTGGTTAGAGCGGTGGAATCATAATCCATGTGTCGGGGGTTCAAATCCCTCCTCCGCTACCAGATGTCGGAACAAGAAGGGCGCCCCTCGAGGCGCCCTTTTTCTTTGTCGCTCCTGGTGAGTCGGAGCCCGAATCTTCAGTCGATGACGTCGGCGGTGATGTCCAGGGGGGCTGCGACCACGTCGCCGGCGACGGGGACGACCTTGACGACGGCGCTGGCGGCGCGCAGGGGCAGGGCGACGACGGTGCCGACGGCGCCGCAGCCGGCCATGCCGAGGCACAGGCCTAGCAGAACGGTCAGATTCGTCAGCTTGCGGGAGCGGTTCATCCAGCCTCGTCCTTCAGGGTCTGACCGTCAGGGTCGGTCATTCGAATCATTCGATCAAGCCCCCCGGCTGTTCATCGCCGTTGTAGTGGGGCCCGGCAGGACCTTGGGGCCCCGATCCTTGCCATCGCGTTAAGCGGAGAATCGGGGATGGCGATCAGGCGTAAATGAAGGCCGCGAAGCCGGCGACGACGAGCAGGATGCCACCAAGCAGCACCTTGCCCCGGTGTTTCGCGATGATCGCCTTGGCCTGGGGGCCAAAGGCATGGAAGAGCCAGGCGACGAGGAGGAAGCGCGCGCCCCGCGTCACGATGCAGGAAATGACGAAGGTGGCGAGGTTCAGTTCGGCCACGCCGCTCGCGATGGTGACGAGCTTGAAGGGGATCGGCGTCAAACCCTTGGCAACGATGATCCAGCCGCCCCATTCGGCGAAGCGGGCCTGGAAATTCTCGAAGGCGGGCTCGAGGTGGTAGAACTCGACAAGGGGCTTGCCGATCGTCTCGTAGAGACCGAAGCCGATGGCATAGCCGAACAACCCGCCGAGCACCGAGGCTACGGTGCAGACGAAGGCGCCCAGCCAGACCCGGTCGCGCCGGGCGAGCACGAGGGCGGCGAGGATCGGGTCCGGCGGGATCGGGAAGAAGGACGCCTCGGTGAAGGCCACGAGGGCGAGTAGCCACAGGCCATGGGGACCCGACGCCATCGCCACCGCCCTGTCGATCAGGGATTTCTTCTTCGGCGCCGCCGCCTGCTCGATACTGCTCGCCATGTCTGCCGTCCGCTCGGGAAGCGCCCTGTATGACGGCATCAAGACGCCAGCGCCAGTGCCGGTTCCAAAAAAACCCCGGGCAGGCGGGAAATCGGCCGCAGGGCTCAGTCTCCGGCCTTGCCGCCGCCCCTGATGGCGAAACTGGCGACATAGTCCTCGATCAGGTCGGGATCGAAGATCTTGCCGTCGAAGAAGCCGTCGGGCCCGAGGAAGAGACGGCCGTTGGCGGTCGCGACCGGGGTTTCCATGGTCAGCGTGCCCTCGATCTTGGCGCTCGCGTTCGGCAGGGCAACGCCGAGTGGGCCGAGCGCCTTGCGGTAGAGGTCGGGGCGGACGCTCTGGCGTACGGTCTCTATCGCTTGGGGCGTCAGTTCCGCCTGACCCCAGCGTACCATCTGGCTGAACATCCAGAGACCATGGCTGATCCAGGGAAAAGTCGCGGCATGGCGCGAGAAATGGCGGAAGTCGGGGACGTTCCGCGCCAGGCCGTCACCGAGCACGAGATGTCCGGTCAGGCCGCCGCGCAGGGTCGACGAGGCGACGTCGAGATAGGACGAGCGCGAGAGGATCTGCACCAGTTCCTCGGTATGGCGTGGGGAATCGCACCATTGGGAGGCGCGGTAGAGTGCCCGCAGCAAGGCGGAGACCGCGTCGCCGTTAGCCTCCGCCCAGTCGCGGCGCATGCCCAGTACCTTTTCCGGGCTCGAACGCCAGATGGCGGAGGTGGTGGTGACGATGGCGCCGACGCCGGCGACCACGGCGGCGCTGTTCCAGGGCTCGCCCACGCAATAGCCGTCGATGTGGCCGCCCGCCAGCGCGTCGGCCATGAAGGGCGGCGGCACGATGGTCAGGGCCACGTCCCGCGTCGGATCGATGCCACCGGCGGCGAGCCAGTAACGCAATTCGTAATTGTGGCTCGAGAAAGGGTGTACGACGCCGAAGGTCAGGCGTGTTTCGCCGGTCGCCTTCCGCGCCTCGACGACATGGCGGAGAGCGCCGAGCATGCGCATGGGATCGCCGCTGTTGTCGGCGCCGGCCAGCTTCATGCCGTGCCAGAGGGCGTTGGAGACGGTGACCGCATTGCCGCCGATACCGAAGGCCATGGGCGTGATCACCGGCCCGCCGAAGGGCGTCAGGCCGAGCGAGGCGGCAATCGGCATGGGGGCCAGCATATGGGCGACGTCGAAATGGCCGAGCGAGACGCGGTCGCGAATGTTGGACCACGAACTCTCGCGGGCGAGGACGAGGTCGATGCCTTCCTCCTCGGCGAATCCCCTGGCCTTGGCGACGATCAGGATGGCCGCGTCGAGGAGAGGGATGAAGCCGGCGCGAATGGTCGTCGTGGTCATGGTATGGCCCTCCGGAACGGCACGACCGGAAGCGAGGCGCGCCTGGCGCTTCCGGCGGCGAGGCAGCTTTCGGTCGGGACGGTCCTGGTCTTGATCTCTGCCATCGGTCGTTCGCGAAGAGGGCGGGGGTGGACACGGCCGGGACCGCTCCACCCGACGATGGTTGCAGTGCGACACGGACTTGGCAACATGGCCGGGACAGGAGATCGGCCCCGATCCCCGGTGATGTTCGCTAAAATCGCGCCG
>JAQVKV010000604.1 GCA_028694545.1 Zavarzinia sp.
GTCGCCCGCCGCCAGCAGCATGACGCGATACGGCAGGTTCAGGCGCTTCAGCACCTCTTCGGCGCAGGCGGTCATGCGCTCGTGTTCCGCCGCCGACTGCTCGGGCGTGGTGATCGAGACGAGTTCGCATTTCGTGAACTGGTGCTGGCGGATCATGCCCCGGGTATCGCGCCCGGCGGCCCCGGCTTCGGAACGGAAACAGGGCGTGAGCGCGGTCACGCGGATCGGCAGCTTCTCCGCCTCCAGGATCTGGCCGCGCACCAGATTGGTCAGCGGCACTTCGGCGGTCGGAATCAGCCAGTAGCCGTTGGTGGTACGGAACAGGTCCTCGGCGAATTTCGGCAATTGTCCGGTGCCATAAACCGCGTCGTCGCGCACCAGGATCGGCGGCGAGATTTCGGTATAGCCGTTCTCGGTCGTATGCAGATCGACCATGAACTGGCCGAGCGCGCGTTCGAGCCGCGCCATCTGACCCTTGAGGACGACGAAACGCGCCCCCGAGATCCGGCTGGCCGCCTCGAAATCCATCAGGCCCAGGGCCTCGCCGATCTCGTAGTGGGCGGCCCCTTCGGTCAGGCGCGGGGTACCCCAGCGGCGGATTTCCTGATTGGCCTCTTCCCCGCCCAAGGGGACTTCGGGAGCCGGCAGGTTGGGGATCGCGGCCAGCATCGCCTCGATTTCGGTGGCGAGCGCCTTGTCCCTTTCCTCGCCCGCCTGGATGTCGGCCTTCAGGGTCGCGACTTCGGCCAGCAATTCATCGGCATTGCCACCCTTGCCCTTGACGAGGCCGATCTGGCGCGAGGCATCGTTGCGTCGCGCCTGCATCACCTGCAGTTCGGACTGCAGCGCCCGGCGCGCGCGATCAAGATCGAGGACGGCTTCGGCCGACGCGGGAAAACCACGCCGCGCGAGGCCGGCGTCGAAAGCGGCAGGGTCGTCGCGGATCAGTTTCAGGTCGTGCATGGGATTCGGGCTCAATTACGGCGGCGTGCCCAGACCTTATAGAAAAGGGCCCCGAGTCCGTCCAGCGCCGGCGGATTTTTTCTCAAATCCGCCGGGAAGGCGGCCGATCAGGCCGCCCCGTCCGCGCTGCTCTCCGCCTCTTCGTCTTCCGCCTCGGCCTTGGCCCGGTCACGCTCGCGCCGCTTCTCCATGATGCGGATCAGAATGACCGAACCTTCGTAGAGCACGAGCATGGGCAGGGCCAGACTGACCTGGCTGATCACGTCGGGCGGCGTCACCACGGCGGCGAAGGCGAAGACCCCGACAACCGCATAGCGCCGCTTGCCCGACAAGGTCTTGGACGAGATGATCCCCGCCCGCCCGAGAAGGGTAAGCACCACCGGGAGCTGGAAGGCGATGCCGAAGGCGAGGATCAGGGCCATGACGAGGCCCAGATACTCGTTCACCTTGGGCTCGAGCTCGATCGGCAGGGCCCCGCCACCGCCCGGCGCCTCGAAGCCCAGGAAGAATTTCCAGGCCAGCGGCAGGATCAGGTAGTAGAGCATGGCCGCGCCGACGACGAAGAGCACCGGCGTCGCGATCAGGAAGGGCAGGAAGGCGCCCCGCTCGTTCTTGTAGAGACCCGGCGCCACGAACATGTAGATCTGCGACGCGATGATCGGGAACGACAGGAAGGCCCCGCCAAAGAAGGCCACCTTCATGTAGGTGAAGAAGGCCTCCGTCAGATCGGTATAGATCATTCGCCGCGTGCCCGCCGTCTCGCCCATCGCCTGATAGAGCGGCTTGGTCAGGAAGGCGTAGATCTCGTCCGAAAAGATGTAACAGAAGATCATGCAACCGACGAGGGCGGCAACCGAATACATCAGGCGGCGACGCAATTCTGTCAGGTGCTCGATCAGGGGCGCGCGGCTCGCCTCGATCTCGGCTTCGTCCTTTTCGTTTCTCGCTGCCATGCTCAGGATCCCGTCGCGGCGCTGCCGGATTTTTCAGCCGGGGTTTCCGCGACCTTGCTGTCGCCCACCGGGGCTTCGGCCACCGGCGCTTCGCCAGCAGTCCCCTCGACCGCCGGCGTCTCTTCGGCCGGCTCCGCCTCGGCCGCCTCGGCGGCTTCGGCCTCGTCCAGGGTCGAATGATCGAAGGGCGGGCTCGTCGGCGCGTAGGACGGCCGCGCGATCGTGTTCGAGGTAACCGAGGCTTCAAGCTCGCGCTTGGCCTTGGCCATTTCCTCGTCCCGCATCATCTGGTCGAAGGTGGATTGGAAGTTGGATGCCATCCCCCGCGCCCGCCGCACCCATTGGCCGACGGTACGCAGAAGATCGGGCAAATCCTTGGGGCCAACGACGATAAGAGCGATGACGCCGACGAGAAGGATCTCGGACCACGCGAGATCGAACATGCGCCTGTCTCCACCGGGGGCAGCCCCCGAGACGAACAATTACCAACAATCGGGCGGAGACTCCCGCCCGATCAGACAGACCCTTATCAGACCTTGTGCGCGTCCTGGCTCTTGGTCGGTTCGGCCTGCGCGTCGATCGTCACCTGGCGCTGCGTCTCGGTGTTCTGAGCGGTCGGGGCCGGTTCGTCGGACAGACCCTTCTTGAAGCTCTTCACACCCTTGGCGACATCGCCCATCAGTTCCGAAATCTTGCCGCGGCCGCCGAACAAGAGGACGACCAAGGCGATGACGATCAGCCAATGCCACATGCTCATCGCACCCATCGCCAATTCTCCTTCTCAAATA
>JAQVKV010000605.1 GCA_028694545.1 Zavarzinia sp.
CCGGGCAGCGGCGCACAGGCGCCCACCGGAAGGTCTTCCGTCGCCCCGGCGCCGGCCCGCGCGCCAAGCGCCCGCGCGATCGGCATGCCGTCGAACAGATCGACCAGCAGCACCTTGTACCCGCGATGCCCCGCGCATTCGGTGATCAGGCTGCCGATCACGGCGACATCGGCGCCCCCAGGCCCGATGGGCAGGAGCTGAACCGCGCCAAGCCCGCGATCGTCGATCCGCGTGTCGAGGATCTGGGATGCGAGATGGCTCATTTCCTCCTCCGACGCACGGTCGCCGGGGCGCGGGGCGCCGACCACGAAACTGGCGAGCGCCGTCAGGCCGAGACGCTTCTCCGCCTCGCCCGGCAACAGGAAGACTTGCCGGTTCCAGTTCGCCGCCATGCCCCCGGCGAATCCCGTCATGATCGCGCCAAAGACGCCGGCGGCCAGGAAGCTCCAGGCCATCGTGCTGCCGGTCACCGGCACCTCGGGCATCTCGACCACGCGCACGTTGGACGACTGCAGCAGGGCTGCCTTCTCGTCGATCTTCAAGGCCTCCGCGCGCACGGCATATTCCTGATGGATCTCCTCCATCACCTTGCGTGAGCGTTCGAGCTGGTGGAGCGTGAACTGTGCCTCGCGCAGCACGTCGATACGCGCGGCGGCCTCGACATGCAGACGGTCCAGCTCCTCGATCTGGTTCTTCAGCGCATCCCGCTCCACCTGCAGCTCGAACAGGCGTGACTGCATGACGTCCAGTGTCGGGTTGCGCACCTCGCGCTGCGAATGATATTGCGGCGCCGCCTTGGCGGCGATCGACGCCTTCAGCCGCGCAATCCTTTCCTGCACCTGTTTGACCGCCGGATAATCGGGACTGTAGTTCCGCTGCAGGTTCAGGAGGTCCAGTTCCAGCTTTGTCAGCAGGTTCCGGTCCTCGTCGTTGGTGATCTGGTTGGTGCTCTCGTAGAAATCGAACAGGCGCTCGGGCAGCTCGCCGATATGAACTTCCGTGCGGGCAGCCTGTGTGGCGACCGTGGCCAGCCGCTCCTGCGCCTGGCGCTTGCGCTGCAGGAGAATGTCCGCCTGATTGACCGCCATGTTCATGTCCTGGTCGATGTCCAGGATGCCGTAGCGCTTCTTCGTCTCCAGAATCTGGCCGTCGATTCCGTCGAGATCGGCGGTGAATCGCGCCAGCTCCTCGGTCAGCAGGGGTGAGCGTGGCGCGTCGTAGACCGTGCGCCGGTGCTCCTCGTAGGAGCGGATGATCTCCGTCGCCACGCGCGCCGCGATCTGCGGGTCGACGTGACGGTAGGTGACGCGCACGATGCTGCTGTCTTCCCGGACCTCGGCCTTCAGATCCCTGCGCAGCAGCTCGACGGCGCGTTTCGCCCGCTCTTCCTCGGGCAGGGCCGAGAGCAGGCCGAAAAGGCGGCGCGAAGCGACCTCCGGGTAGAGCACGGCATAGCCGATCCGACGCACCACCTTGTTGAGGACGGCATCAGAGACGACGATCTCCGCTTCCGACTGGACGAGATTCAGCCCCTCGACCGACACGACGGACGGGCCGTTGGAGGAAACGCCATTGCTGCCGCTCTGCTCGCGGCTGACGAGCACGAGCAGCAATCCCGTCGAGGAATAATATTTCTTGGCATATACGGCCGCGACACCGCCGATCAGCAGGGGGATCAGCGCGGCGACGATAATGGTGCGCCAGCTGTAGAACGCGAAGATGAGCAAATCGCGCAGCGTATACCCGGCGCGGGCAGACGCCGTCTGTAACGGTCGCCCCAGATGACCCGTCGCCGCCACCACTTCCGGCATCATTCCCCTGTCTTCAGTGCGTCAAGTCAGATTGGCCAATGCGGCATGACAAAACAAGGCCCGTGGTGCCGCCTACTGGAAGCCGAGGGCGAGTTGCAGCGAACCGGCGATGAAGCCGGTGATGGCGCCAAGCACGAAGAAAATCCATTCGTCTTCCTGGAACGCGGGGCGAAGCAAATCCTGGAACTCGGCCGAGGACAGGGCCCGCGTGCGCTCCGCCAGGAAACGCGAGAGGAATTTCGCCCGGTCCTTGTTGAAGGCCTCTTCCTCCAGCGGGTCGAGCGCCATGGCGGTCGACTTCTCGGCGATCGAGGACTTCAGGCCAGCATAGCCATCCGGCCCCATGGCAAGCTGCAGCGTTGTGCGGATCACCGGCGATTCGAGCATGGGCGCCAGGTGCTTCTTGATGATGAGCCTGGTCTTGTGCGCCTGCTTGCCGACCAGGATTTCCCGTGTGATACGACCTATGGTCAGCATTTCGGCGGCGGCAAGATCGGCGAACTTGTCCGCGATCTCGTTCTGCCGGCGCAGGAACACGCCCTGGAAGCGCCACGGCCCGATGCGGATCGGGTTCAGCGGACGGAACACCATTGAAAGTGCGATCCAGTTGGTGAGGAAACCGAGCACGGCGGCATAGGCCGGCAGCATCCAGTGCGCGGGAATGAAGTAGAACAGCACCATCTGCAGCAGGCCGAAGGCGAGACCTATCCAGAAACTGGCCCTGATGACGAAAGCCAGCTCCTTGTTGCCCACCTCCATGAACATGCGCACGACGAGGCTGCGATCCGCCTCGACCTGATTGCCGATCATCTCGCGGATGTCCACCAGGTCCTCGGCATTGTCGATGATGTCGTCCATCATCCGGCCCATTACCTTCGACAATTGCGCGCG
>JAQVKV010000606.1 GCA_028694545.1 Zavarzinia sp.
GGGACCTGAGGCCCGGATATTGGTCCCCCGACGACAGCGTGCTACTGCTGTCGGCATCGTTCGAGGAGATGGGCGCGCATGGCATCGGGAACCGGCACGGGGAAAGCCGTAGGTTTGCTCTCGCCCATGCTCGTCAGCCGTGTGGCCGATCTCGACGCCCTGCTGCGGCAGGAAGGCGGCGCGCGCGCCCTTTCCTTCCTGCGCCGTCCCCCCGCCGGCATCCGCATGATTGCCCAGTTTCAGGAAGAGGCACCGGCGATGCGCGCGCGGGTCGCGGACTACGCCGAACGCTGGAAGCTGCCCTTGCTGCCCCTGCGCCGAGGCCCCGTCGGGGCGGTGGTGCCACGCCGTGCTGGCGACGAACTGCCCCTGCTCTGTCTCCTCGTCGGCCCCGAGAGCCCGGCCGCGATGCACCGCGCCCTCGAGCACGCCGCCGCCGCGCCGGAGGCCGTCGCTACAGCGACGCGGCTGATCGATGCGATGCGGCGCGATGTGATCGGCTGCGCCAATCATGCGGCCCTGCCGGAAAGCCGGGATTACCCGAAGGCCGGGCGCCCCCTCGTGCTGGTGATCGACGAGGCGGGCCCCGAAGCGGCCATGCATGCGATGCTCGAGGCCGCGATCGCCGAGAATCCGGGGGCGGAGCTGCGCCTGCTGTCCCTCGCCGGGCTCAGCGGCGAGGCGCGGCAGGGCACCCTGCTGAACCGGGCGCTGGCCCTCGAACTGCCGGTAGAGGCCCCGGGGCCGCCTTCGGCCTGGAGCGTCACCCGCGCCGTCCGGGTCTATGTCCATGCCAGCCCGATCGGGCTCGACGCCCTGATCCAGGGCGCCCCCGTCACCTGTTTCGGACGCCCACCCTATGCCGGCTGGGGCCTGACCGACGACCGGGCGGCCCCGCGCGAGGCGGCATCTCCGGATCTTCCCCTGCTGCTCGCGGCCCTGACCGGCGACTTCTGTCGCTGTATCGATCCCGCGACCGGCGCGCCGACGACGATCGACGTGCTGGTGCGCCACGCCGCCGCCATGATCGAACAGGACCGCCGCCTGCCGGGCGAGACCGTCGTGGTCGGCCTGAAGCCGTGGAAACGCGCCAATCTTCGTCCCTTCCTGGAAAGCCGGGTGGGGCGCGTATCCTTCGCCCCTGATGTCGCGACCGCGCGGCGGCGCCTGAAGGGAACGCGCGGCCGTGTCGCCGTCTGGGCCGCGACCAGCCCGCCCGAAATCGCGGCGGAAGCAGAGGCCGCCGGGCTCGAAGTCCTGCGCGTCGAAGATGGTTTCCTGCGCTCCGTCGGCCTCGGTTCCAACCATGTGGCGCCGGCCTCCCTCGTGCTCGATACGCGGGGGATCTATTACGATCCCACGGGACCGAGCGATCTCGAGACCTTGCTGGCCGAGACACGGTTTACGGACGAGGAACGGGAGGAGGCCCGGCGTCTCGCCCGGCTGATCGTCGAACGGGGGCTCAGCAAATACAATGTCGGCCGGCCGGGCGACGGGGCCGTGCAGGCCCCCGCCGGGCGCGCCCGCCTGCTCGTCCCCGGGCAGGTGGAAGACGATGCCTCGGTGCGCCGGGGGGCCGAGGGCATGGGTGGTAACCGTGGCCTTCTCGAAGCCGTGCGGTCCACGTGGCCCGACGCCTGGATCGTCTACAAGCCCCATCCGGATGTGGAGGCCGGCAACCGACAGGGCCGGATCCCGCGCGCGGACGCTCTGCGCCTTGCCGATCAGGTGATCGACGATGTTTCCGTCGTCTCCCTGTTCGAACAGGTGGACGCGGTCCACACGATGACGTCACTGGTCGGCTTCGAGGCGCTGTTGCGGGGACTGCCTGTGACCACCTGGGGCCTGCCCTTCTACGCCGGCTGGGGCCTGACCGAGGACAGGCAGCCCTGCCCGCGCCGGACGCGGCGGCTGACGCTGGAAGACCTGGTCGTGGGCACGCTGATCCGCTATCCGCGCTACGTCGATCCGCTCAGCGGCCAGCCCTGCGACGTCTGGACCGTGGTCGAGCGGCTGGCCGCCGGACCGCAGGGCGCGGCCCGGCTGCGAGGGGGCCAACTGGCGCGCGCAAGGGCCTGGGCGCGCGCGCTCGGCCGGTCGGTCAGGCCGGGCTGATCAGCGGTCGAGGCCGCCGATCAGCATGTATTTGGTCTCGACGAATTCGTCGATGCCATGGCGGCCGCCCTCGCGGCTGTTGCCACTTTCCTTCACGCCGCCGAAGGGCACGAGTTCACTGGAAAGCAGGCCGGAATTGATGCCGACCATGCCGTATTCCAGCGCCTCCGCCACCCGGAAGATACGCCCGACGTCCCGCGCGTAAAAATAGGCGGCGAGGCCGTACTGGGTGTCGTTGGCGGCGGCGATCACCTCGTCCTCGTGCTCGAAGCGGAAGACAGGGGCGACCGGGCCGAAGATTTCCTGCCGGGCCACATCCATCTCGGCCGTGACATGGGCGAGCACGGTGGGTTCGTAGAAGGTCCGGCCAAGGGCATGGTGACGGCCGCCGGTGACCGCCGTCGCCCCCTTGTGGGTGGCATCCGCCACCAGCCGCTCGACCTTGGCCAGCGCATCCTTGGTGATCAGGGGCCCCTGGGTGATGCCCGGGGCCGCACCGTCACCGACCACCAGCGCCTGGACCCGTTCGGCCAGCCGTTCGACGCAGGCGTCATAGATGCCCGCCTGGACATAGAGCCGGTTGGC
>JAQVKV010000607.1 GCA_028694545.1 Zavarzinia sp.
TTCGTCAATCAACCGGTCGAGGTCGCGGCGTTTCGGCCCGCCCTTGCCGAGCTTGCGGGCGAGAGCGGACTTCGGCCCGATCTTCTGCTGCGGATCGGCTATGGCGCGGCACTTCCCTATTCGCCGCGCCGGCCGGTGGCGGCCGTGATGAGTGCCGGCTGAGGGATCCGGGTCAGGCGCCCCCTGTGTCCCCCGCACCCCGTCCGCCGGCCAGATTGGCGTGATACTCCCGCTTTACCTCGTACATGGCGAGATCCGCGCGACGGACAACGTCTTCCAGCCGCTCGTCCATGGCCCTTGTCGCCATGCCCATGGACAGGCTGAGGTGCATGCCCGGATAGAACTGGTTGTTCAATTCGGTGAGGCGCTCGACCTCATCCATCACCAGCTTGCCGTCCGGGGCATCCGCCCCGGGCAGCAGCAGGACGAATTCGTCACCGCCGATGCGCGCGGCGCAACAGGGCTTTTCCACCACCTTGCCCAGGACTTCGCCGGCCCGGCGCAGCAACGCATCGCCGGCCGCATGGCCCCATTGGTCGTTGGCCGCCTTCAGCCCGTTGAGATCCGCGACGATGATCGTGACCGGACAGGTTCGCTTGCGTTCGATGCGGTTCAGCTCGTCGACATAGAAGGAGCGGTTGTAGAGCTTGGTCAAGACGTCGTGCGTGCCGAGATATTCGAGATAGGTCTCCGCCTTCTTGCGCGCGGTGATGTCGGTCAGGGCGACCTGCACCAGCGACCAGTCGCCCTCGTGCCCGGGCAGGACCGAAAACTGCAGGAGCACATGAACGGGGCTGCCGTTCAGGGCATAGTTCACCACCTCGCGCTGCTGGAACAGCTTGCCGTGCCAGAGGTCGATCAGCTGCTCGCGGAAGGAACGTTCCATGTCGTCGCGGAAGATCTCGCCCAGACGATGCAGCAGGGTCGCGCGGTCCGGCGCGTGAAACATCTCGAGGGTCTGGCGGTTGACGTCGAGCACGCGGATCTCGCTCATGCAGCGCTGGACGAATTCGGGATGGACATCGGTGAAGACCCGGAAATCCTCGATCCCGCGCGCTCGGATCTCGTCGAGCAGACGCCGGATCGCGCTGAAATCCTCGACCCAGAGCGAGACCGGCGAATGCTCGAACAGGCCGCGGGCATAATTCTCGCTGACGGCCTGCGCGCGTCTTGCGGTCTCACGCGCCGTCACATCCTCGATGGCGATGAGTACCCGCGCCAGCGTTTCCTCGCTGCCGGGCAGGACACGACCGGTCATCTGGATGTCGATACGCCGGCCCGACAGGCTGTAGTTGACGGAATGGCTGAGGAAACTCGTCTCGCCGTTCCACAGCGCGGTCAGCTCCGAGACGTGGCGGTCGAGCATGTCGTCGCGGAAGACGCGATCGAGATGGCCGACGAGGTCGTCCAGATCCCGGGCCTCGAACAATTCGAGCGTGCGGGCATTGACCTTGAGCACCCGGATCCGCCCGGCACAGGCCTTGATCCGCGCCGGATCGGCACGGAGGTAAGCGGCGAGGTCGCCCACGCCAGCCGCGCGCCATTCGTCGAACAGGTCGCGGACGCCGCCGAAATCCTCCAGCCACAGGGAGACCGGCGCAAGCTCGAACATCTCGGTTTCTTCGCCACGTGGGGCATCAGGGGTCATCGCGAAAATCCGATCGCCTTTCTCATCCGGGACACCTACAGCGGCGCGCCTTCAACCACAATGGTGGCATTCTCGTAAAGAGCAAGATCCGTTCCCGGAGCGGCTTCGCCAGTCCGATCGTGGGGGTCCGATCGTGAGGGCCCGGTCGCTTCCGTGGTCACGAAGGGCGCCCCCTTACGGCCGACGATATGAACTTTGCCGGCTTTTCGGTTATCATCGGGATTGCCCTCTGCAACCTGTCGTCCGGAGGCGGATACCGACCCATGCGCCCGATATTTCATCCTGCCCGCATGATCGGCCTGATCGCCTGCCTGGCCCTCGTCTGTACCGGCGGCTGCACGGAGCAGCCCGACAGTGCGAAGACGGTCGCCGCCTACGAAATCCCGCTTCCGACCGGCGCGGACAAAACGCATTTCCTCGAAATCCTGACCCGGGCGGCCGAAGCCTATGGTCTTCATGTCGAAGGCGTCACAGCGACCGGGCTGGACAGGATGTCGAGAGTTTCACCCGTCACGTTTCATGCCACCATCTTGCGCGCCGAGGATGACGGCGAGCCCATAGCGTTGGCGATGGACTTTCGGGGTCACATCGGGCGCGTCTGGCTGTGCTTCTTTCGCGGCGAAGATCCCGAGCTCGGCCTACGTTTCAGAAACGCCCTCGTTCCCATGATCGAGAGCGCCTTTCCGGCCACCTTGCCGCTGCCCGTCATGTCCGGGGGGACCATACCATCGGCCACGGATCTGGTCCGCACGCCGTCCGGATACGAACTCGATCCATCCGCGGCCGCGAGATACAACGACGGCGAATAGCCGGCACGGCGCTATTCCAGCGACACGCCGGAGAACAGCGGCACGCCGAGGCGCGCCGGATCGGGCGCGGCGACATCGACCGGTACCCCGGCCAGCGCGGGTACGTTCCGCCGCGCGATCGGCAGGTCCCGGTCGGCCCTGTCGCGCAGGATCCAGTACAGGCCGGAGATGGCCTTCGTCCCGAAGATCGTCTCGCCATGCAGCGGCGTGCTGTCGTAAGACCCGACATAGGTGGCCCGGCC
>JAQVKV010000608.1 GCA_028694545.1 Zavarzinia sp.
TGGCGACGGAAGCGCCGGCCGCGATCGCCTTGGCGAAATCGCCCGACAGCTTGATGCCGCCGTCGGCGATTACCGGCACGCCCGCCTCGCGGCAGACGGCCGAGGTGTCCATGACGGCGGTAAGCTTGGGCACGCCGACACCGGCGACCATACGGGTGGTGCAGATCGAGCCCGGGCCGATACCGACCTTGATCGCGTCCGCGCCCGCGTCGATCAGGGCCCGCGCCGCGTCGCCGGTGGCGACATTACCGGCGACGACCTGAACCTCGTTCGACATCTTCTTGATGCGGGCGACGGCTTCGACGACGCGCTGCGAATGGCCATGCGCCGTATCGACCACGATCAGGTCGCAGCCGGCGGCGACCAGCGCCTCGGCGCGGGCGAAACCGTCCGCGCCCACCGTGGTGGCGGCGGCGACCCGCAGGCGCCCGGCGGCGTCCTTGGCCGCGTTCGGGTGCTGCTGCGACTTCTCGATGTCCTTCACCGTGATCAGGCCGATGCAGCGATAGGCATCGTCGACCACCAGCAGCTTCTCGATCCGGTACTTGTGCAGAAGCTTCATCGCCTCCGCCCGGTCGATGCCGTCCTTCACCGTGATCAAATTGTCCTTGGTCATCAGTTCGGCGATGACCTGCTTTTCATTGGTGGCGAAGCGGACGTCGCGGTTGGTGAGAATGCCGACGAGCTTGCCGCCGGCGGGCTCGACCACCGGAATGCCCGAGATCGAATGGCGGCGCATCAGGGCATGGGCGTCGGCCAGCGTACGGTCCGGGGCGATGGTCACCGGGTTCACCACCATGCCCGATTCGAACTTCTTCACCTGGCGGACCTGATCGGCCTGCAGCTCGATGTCCATGTTGCGGTGAATGACGCCGATGCCGCCGGCCTGGGCCATGGCGATCGCCATGTTGGCTTCGGTCACCGTGTCCATGGCCTCGGAAATCAGGGGAATGTTCAACTCGATCGCCCGGGTGATCCGCGTGCGGGTATCGACCTGGGCCGGCAGGACGCTGGACGCGGCGGGAGTGAGCAAGACGTCGTCGAAGGTTAGAGCTTCGCGGATCTGCATAGATTCCTCCGTTGCAGCAAAGAGCGGTCCTCGAAATGGGGTCGCGCTCTATAGCACGGGGCGTGGCGCGGGCCTAGCAGCCAGACGCAAGCCCGCCATGCGCGGTCCGTGATGCCGATTGTCGCGTCACGCGGCCCCGCCTAGATTGCACGCATGAGCGAGGAAACCGTAACCCTGTGGCGCCCGGTCGGCCCCGAGGAACTGGAACTGATCCGCCGGTCCGGCATGCGCGCTTTTCCCCCGCGCCTGCCCGAACAGCCGATCTTCTATCCGGTCACGACCGAGGATTACGCGATCAAGATCGCCCGCGACTGGAATGTGCCGGCCAGCGGTTCGGGCTTCGTCACCCGATTCGAGGTCGCCAGGACCTATCTCGACGCCTATGCGCCGCAGGACGCCGGCGGCCGGGACCATCGCGAATACTGGATCCCGGCGGAAGCGCTGGACGATTTCAACGCCGCCATCCGGGGGCCGATCGAAATCACCCACCGCTTCCCCTGACGGGTTGCAGCCGTCAGGACCTGAAACCCGTGGCGATCACGTACATTTCGGAAGAATCGCTGCGGCTCGCCGGCGGCTTCATGTGTTTCACCACGGCGAAATGCTTGCGCATGGTGTTCATGAGCTGGTTCTCGGAACCGCCCTGCAGCACCTTGGCGATGAAGGCGCCGCCCGGCTTCAGGACCTCGACCGCGAAATCGAGGGCGGCTTCGCACAGCGCCATGATCTTCAGGTGGTCCGTCGCCTTGTGGCCGGTGGCCGAGGCCGCCATGTCGGACATGACGACGTCGGCCGGGCCGCCCAGCAGGGCCCGCAGCTTCTCGGGCGCGTCTTCCGCGAGGAAGTCGAACTGGATGACCTCGGCGCCCGGCAGGGGCGCCACTTCGGTCAGGTCGATGCCCACGACCTTGCCGTTCGGCGCCGGATCGCCGGGGCGGGAGCGCACCCGGGCACTCGCCACCTGGCACCAGCCACCGGGTGCGGCGCCAAGGTCGACGACGACGGCGCCGGGGCGCAGCACCTTCAGCTTGTCGTCCAGCTCGATCAGCTTGTAGGCCGCGCGGCTGCGATAGCCGTCGCGCTTGGCGGCGGCGACGTAAGGATCGTTCAGCTGGCGTTCCAGCCAGCGCGCCGAGGATACGGTGCGCTTCTTCGCCGTCTTCACCCGGACATGCAGCCCGCGCGGCGACTGGGACGCACCGCCCCCCTTGGAATCCGACCGCCCGCTCATCGCCCGTTCCCCGCCATCAGACCCATCAGAACTCCTTCGCGCAGGCCCCGGTCGGCGATGCGCAGACGCTGCTCCGGCCAGGCTTCGACGATCGCGTCGAGAATGGCACAGCCCGCGAGCACGAGATCGGCTCGGTCGCGGCCGATGCAGGGATTGGCCGCGCGGCCCTCGAACGGCAGGGCGCGGATGTCGGCGATCACCTTCTGGATCTCGCGCCGGCTCATCCATGAACCGTCCACCCGGGAACGGTCGTAACGTGGCAGATTCATCCGCACGGCGGCCAGCGTCGTCACCGTGCCCGAGGTGCCGAGAAGCTGGAAACCGTGCTCGGCGCTGGCCTTGGCCGCTGTATGCTTGCGTGCGAAGGCGGCAAGGGCGCGGCGCACCTCGTCCACCA
>JAQVKV010000609.1 GCA_028694545.1 Zavarzinia sp.
AGCCGACATGGCGTTCCCGGACTGAGCGGGCCGAAACGTCGACACCATCGAACAGAACGCGTCCGGTATCGGCGAAGTCGAGACCCGCGAGAATGCGCAGCAATGTCGTCTTGCCCGAGCCCGACGGGCCGAGCAGGGCGAGAAACTCGCCCGGTGCCACGGACAGATCGACGGCGCGCAGGGCCTGGAAGGCGCCGAAAGACTTGCTGACGGACTGGATCTCAATGGTCATCTGGGATCTCCGGCGATCAATGGCGCACGCCGGCGCCCAGCTCGTCGCCATGGCGCCATTCGAGCAGGGTCTTCGCGACGAGGGTGACAAGCGCCAGCAGCGCGAGCAGGGACGCGACCGCGAAGGCCGCCGCGAAATTATATTCGTTGTAGAGGATCTCGACATGCAGGGGCATGGTGTCGGTCAGGCCCCGGATATGGCCCGAGACCACCGACACGGCCCCGAATTCCCCCATCGCCCGGGCATTGCACAGCAGGACGCCATAGAGCAGACCCCAGCGGATGTTGGGCAGGGTGACGCGCCGGAAGGTTTGCCAGCCGGAAGCGCCGAGGGACAGCGCCGCTTCCTCCTCCGCCGTGCCCTGCTCCTGCATCAGCGGGATCAGCTCGCGCGCGATGAAGGGCAGCGTAACGAACAATGTGGCCAACACGATCCCGGGCACGGCAAAGAGAATCTTGATGTCGTGATCGGCGAGGAAGGGCCCGAGCAGGCCCTGCGCCCCGAACAGCAGCACATAGACGAGGCCCGAGACCACGGGCGATACCGAAAACGGCAGGTCGATCAGGGTGACCAGCAGGCTCTTGCCCGGGAACTCGTGCTTGGCGATCGCCCAGGACGCGGCCAGCCCGAACACGAGGTTCACGGGCACGGCGATCGCGGCGACGAGCAGGGTGAGACGCACGGCCGACAAGGTATCGGCAGCCGTTACGGCCTCCAGGTAAGGACCGAGGCCCTTGCGCGTCGCCTCGACGAAGACCGTGGCCACGGGCAATGCCAGGAACAGGGCGAGGTAGAGCAGGGCAATCCCCGACAGGCCGGCGCGCAGGAAGGGGCCTTCGGTGATCGCGATATTGCTGCGGGGTGCGCCGTCCATGGTCGACCTCCGAAATCAGGGCCGCAGGCGCGCCGCGTAGCGCCGCTGCAGGAGGTTGATGAGCAGAAGCAGGGCGAAGGACAACGCCAGCATGATGACGGCGACGGCCGAGGCACCGGCGTAATTATATTCCTCGAGCTTGGTGACGATCAGCAGGGGCGCGATTTCCGACACCATCGGGATGTTGCCGGCGATGAAGATCACGGAGCCGTATTCCCCGACCGCCCGCGCGAAGGCGAGCGCGAAGCCGGTCGCAAGCGCCGGCAGGATCGCGGGGAGGATCACCTTGAGGAACGTCGCCCGGCGCGTGGCGCCGAGGCTGGCCGCCGCCTCCTCCGTCTCCACGTCGAAATCGGCCAGCACCGGCTGCACCGTGCGCACGACAAAGGGCAGGCCGACGAAGGCGAGCGCCACCATGACGCCGAGCGGCGCATAGGCGATCTGCAGCCCCTTGGGCCCGAACAGGGCGCCGATTACCGTGTCGGGGGCAAACACCCCCCCGATCCAGCCGTTCCGGGCATAGAGCGTCGCCAGCGTGATGCCTGCAACGGCGGTGGGCAGGGCAAAGGGCAGGTCGACCACGGCATCGACCATGCGACGCCCCGGAAAGCGGTACCGCACGAGCACCCAGGCAAGGACGAGACCGAAAATGGCGTTGAAGGCCGCCGCCACCAGGGCCGCCCCGAAGGACAGGCGCAGCGCGGCCAGCACCCGCGCGTCGCTCGCCACCTGCCAGATACCGCCGATGCCGAGCGCGCCGGCCTCGACCACCAGCGCCCCCAGGGGCACGAGCACGACGAGACCGAGATAGGCCAGCGTGAAGCCAAGGCTGACCCCAAGGCCCGGCATCACGCGCGGGCGGCAACGGAACGGGGCGATCACCGCCATGACGGAAACTCCGCGATACCGGCTCAGCGCCTGCCGTAGATCGTGTCGAAGAGGCCGCCGTCCGCGAAATGAGCCGCCTGCGCCTTGCGCCAGCCACCGAAAATCGGATCGGCAATGGTCACGCATTCGACCCGCGGGAAGAAATCGGCGTAGCGGGCGCGCACCTCCTCGAGGCGGGGGCGGTAATAGGCCTTCGCCGCGAGGTCCTGCGCCGCCGGCTCGTAGAGACCGCGCAGATAGGCTTCCGCCACCTCCCGGGTTCCACGGGCGTCCACCACCTTGTCGACGACGGCGACCGGCGGTTCCGCCAGGATGGAGAGGGACGGCACGACGATCTCGAAGGCGCCTGGCCCCAGTTCCTTCAGGGCGAGGAAGGCCTCGTTCTCCCAGGCCAGCAGCACGTCGCCGATCTCGCGCTGGACGAAGGTCGTGGTCGAACCGCGCGCGCCGGTGTCGAGGACGGGAACATGAGCGAAGAGCTGGGCGATGAAATCACGCGCCGCGCCCTCGCCGCCCTTGCGCAGGGCATAGGCATAGGCAGCCAGGTAATTCCAGCGCGCTCCGCCCGAGGTCTTCGGGTTCGGCGTGACCACCTCGACGTCATCGGCGATCAGGTCGCTCCAGTCTCTGATATTCTTGGGATTACCCTTGCGGACCAGGAAGACGATGGTCGAGGTATAGGGCGCGCTCTCGA
>JAQVKV010000610.1 GCA_028694545.1 Zavarzinia sp.
ATTCCGACATCCGCACTGCAATATGACCGCGTAACGTTGCTTTGCGTTCGCGGGGTGTCCCATGTTGCGTTCGTTCACCTTCGCCCTCGCGGCCGTCGCCCTTCTCGGTGCGGCGGCCCCCGGGGTTGCCGCCGCCGGAGAGTTCGCCGTGCCGGGCCTGATCCAGGCGCAATCCGCGGCGCTTGGCCTTGATACCGGCAACGACAAGCTGGCCTTGGGCACGGCCCATCTGATCTGCCGGGAAGCGGTGATCGCCGCGACCACCCCCGCCATGCCGTGGAGCGACAGCCGCCGGGCGGCCCGTGTCGCCTATGCCGGCCTTGACGAGAGCCTGTCGGCCAGTGCCGCCCGCGCCGATGCCCTGTTGATCGAAGGCCTGCGCGAATCGGGCCGGACGGAGGCTTCCGCCGAAACCATCACCCGATTGGGCGACCGTATCCGCAAGGGCCTCGCCTCGCGCCTGTTCCAGGTCAATCCGGGCACGGCGGCGGAAATGGCGGTGTCCTGCCGGACCTTGGCCGCCGCCAACTTCGACAGCCTGCCCGCCCAGGTCGCCGCCCGCTGATCGGGCGCTGCGTCAGCGCAGCGCCGCCTCGATCGACTCGACCAGCGTCCGAAGCACCTTGATTCGGGCGAATTGCTTGCTTTCGGCCTCGACCAGGGTCCAGGGCGCCAGTTCGGACGAGGTGCGCTGGATCATCTCGATCACGGCAGCGTCATAATCGGGGCGCTTCTCGCGATTATGCCAATCGTCGGGCGTGATCTTGTAGCGCTTGAACGGGACCTTTTCACGGGCACGAAAACGGCGCAACTGTTCCTCGGGCGAGACCACGAGGAAGAATTTCACGATGATCAGGCCATTCTCGACCAGTTCCTGCTCGAACTCGTTGATCTCGGCATAGGCGCGGCGCCAGTCCACCTCGGACAGGAGATTGTCGACCCGTTCGACCAGGACGCGGCCATACCATGACCGGTCGAACATCACCATGCGTCCCCGCGATGGTATATGGCGCCAGAAGCGCCAGAGATAGGGATGCGCACGTTCCTCATCCGTCGGCGCGGCAATCGGCACGATGCGGTAGCAGCGCGTGTCCAGCGCTTCGGAAACACGACGGATGGCCCCGCCCTTGCCCGCCGCGTCGTAGCCCTCGAACGCCACGACCACGCCACGACGGCGCATTTTCTTCTCGCGCGAGAGCTTGGCCAGGCGCCCTTGCCAATAGGGCAGCGCTTCCTTGTATTCCGCCGCCGAGAGTGTCTGCGTCAGATCGAGGGCGCTCAACACGTCCGTCGAGCCGAGGGTGGCAAGAGGCGGCGGCGTGAAGCGATGCTCCTGTGCCTCACGGCGGCGCCGGCGCTGATGGGCGCGGGCATCGTCCTGCGCCGCGATCGCCCGCGATATCTCGTCCACCAGGGTGCGGGCTACGGCGATTTCCCGATAGTTCTTGTCCTCGCCCTCGATTACGAACCAGGGCGCCGCCCCGGTCGAGGTTTCGCGCACCATACGTTCCGCGACATTGCGGATGCGGCGATAGCTCTTCGCCTGGGCCCAGTCCTCCTTGGTGACGCGCCATGCCGTCTCGGGATCGGCCTCCAGTTCCTCAAGGCGTCGACGCTGGGCCTTGCGGCTGAGATGGAACCAGAACTTGACGATCAGCGCCCCTTCCTCGACCACCATTTCCTCGAAGCGCTTGATGCCCTCGAGCCTTGCATCGAAATGGGCAATATCGCTTCGTTTGCCGATACGATCGCCGACCGGACCAGCATACCAGCCATAGAAGAACACACCGATCCGCCCCTTCGCCGGCAGCTGCCGCCAATAGCGCCACATGGGCGGACGGCAAGCCTCCTCGTCATTCGGGGGCAGGTCGGGCACGACTTCGACATGGCGGGGATCGAACAATTCACCGATCAGGTGAGCGGTCTCGCTGCGGCCGGATCCGACCACGCCGCCAACCACGATCAGCACCTCTGTCCTGTGGCGTTCGATCAGCTGGGTCTGAAGCTCGATCAGGCGGGTACGCAGCCGGGGCATCTCGCGGTCATAGGCCGATCGTGACAGGCTGTTGCCGATTTCTGCGCTCTCGAACATGGCGTCTCCGGTTCCGCTTGCCCAAGCAGGGTTCAACAGCGCGGACACCGATGCAACAAATGAAAAGGGCCGCGCCAATGGCGCGGCCCCTGACATGAAGGTCCAGATCGATCAGACCGGCAGCATGCCCGTCAGGTCACCGAGCGGGTTGCTCGCCGGATCGAGCCCGGCGGTAAGCGTCTCGATCAACGCACCAAGCACCGGGATATCCGCCAGGGTCGAGGTATCCGGCAGACCGCCGCTCGACAGGCCCGCAAGCAGGCCGGTCAGCGTACCGAGATCACCAAGGCTGGTGAGCGGCAGATCACCGCCGCCGAGATCGGTCAGGGCCGCGACCAGGTCACCCAGCACCGGCACGCTTTCCAGCGGGTTGGTGCCATCCGTCGGCAGGCCGCCCGAGGCGAGATCGGTCAGGGTACCGACCAGGTCACCCAGCACCGGCACGCTTTCCAGCGGGTTGGTGCCGTCCGTCGGCAGGCCGCCCGAGGCGAGATCGGTCAGGGTACCGACCAGGTCACCCAGCACCGGAACGCTTTCCAGCGGGTTGGTGCCGTCCGTCGGCAGGCCGCCCGAGGCGAGATCGGTCAGGGTA
>JAQVKV010000611.1 GCA_028694545.1 Zavarzinia sp.
CCCGCAGTGGCACAGGGCAGCCATGGGCCGCCAGCACCATGGCAAGGCAGGCCGCGCCACATTCCGCGCCCTCCATCTGCAGGACCAGGGGCACCCTGGGGCTTCTCTTCGGCATCGGGTGGCCCGTCTGTTCCCGCCTCGCTTCACTCACAGGCGGATTCTAACGATGGGCTCGGCGCCGCCCCCCTCCCATCTGGTAGGCAAATCGCATCTTCCGATCCCCCTCAAACGGGATGTGCGCGCGGAGGACGGCAGCGCCATACTCCCGGCAACGACGAGGTCGAGATGTCCAAGAGCAATCCCCCCGCTCCACCGAAAGAGACAAAACCCGAGGTCGGGAACGCCGGTGCCGCCGATGCCCCGGTTCTGCCCGTCTGGGGCCGGCCGCTCTCGGACAGTGATCTCGCGCGCATCACAGGCGGTGGTACGCCGCACGCCCCGAGCATGCTGGATCGCATGGGGGAACACATGCGCCAGGTGGAGCGGGCTTCTGCCGCGCTGCGTCCCCCCTCGGTGCTCGACGGCGGCGCCGGACGCGCAGCCAAGGATGACGGAAAGGAGCGCTAAGTCGGGCGTTCTGATCCGGGGTGCTAAGGGCGTGCCGGAAAGGAACGCCCAGCGCCCATTATGACGTCCTGTATCGCGTCTTCTTCGATCGCCGCCATTGTGCATCTGGTACCACCATTGCCGAGGCTCAGTCTTCGGCGCCGCATCCGGCCGATATGCTCGGTGCCAGCCCGATTTCCCGTGCAATCCCGGCAGGTGGTGGTTTTGTCTTCGATGCGTCACCAAGTGTGATCTAGAATACTTCCGGGCGACGAAAAAATTTTCCAAATTGAGCGGTGTCGAACCGGAACATTTCCTGCGTGACGGTCGGCTTCGGGTAGAGACGGGAAGTGATATGTCTGGGGCTCCTGCACAAATCCACCAACGTGAGCTGATCCTCGAATTGCAGCGGGTGGGGGCGCAACCTCATCTCTTTACTTATTCGACGCCCGTGCAGCGGCTGCTTCTGCGTAATGGCGCGACCATCGACAATGCCCATCTCGCCGTGGATGGCGACGGCATGCTGCATGTCTATGCGCAGAGGATCCAGGGCGGCCTCGATTATGAACGCAAGGCGGCGGAATTCTCGCTTGATCTCGTGTCCGGCAGAAAGACGGCGGAACTGAGCATGCTGGCCCCTGGCGAAGTGGTGTCGGCGACGGTGGACACGAGCGTTCTGGGCGCCTTGATCGAGGCGTTACCGCACAACCCGGAAGCCGCTCTGGATGGCCACCCCATGGTCGAGATGGCTTCGGCCTGGTTGGCAGGCTTTCAGCCGGGCACGCGAGGTGCCGTGCGCGACGATCGTTCCGGCCTGTTGTTGCTCGGCGACGACGGGCGCCTGTGTTTCTTCCACGAGGGCGTTGTCGAGCCCGTCACACCGAACCGTTGCTGGCGTGCGCGGGCCGGTGCCGTCGAATTCGAAAGCTGGGTGGCGGGAAGATCGCCGGCCGTGGTGACGGCGGCGGCCCGCAACGGTGGGCCGATCCTCGGCCGATTGCGCCGACTGGGGCCGCCGGAAGCGCAATCCGTCGCGGCCTTGGCTGAGACCTGTGTCTGGCTGGATGGAATTGACGGCGGCATCCTGTTCGAAACCGGAAACATGCTCGGACGGCGTGAAAGCCTTGGCCGTGATCCGGTTCCGGTTCTGGGCATGGTGTTTCGCGAAAGGCTGGTGATTGCCGACGATGGCGCGCCGCGCGTCTTCGCGCTGCCGAACGGTATCGCTGCCGAGGCGGTCAAGGCGGCCATCCACCGGTCGCCATTCATGGATGCGGCGGGCAGGGCACCGGTTGTCGATGTCGATCTGGCCGACGGTGACCCCGCCATCCTGCGCCTGGACGAGGACGAATTGGTCATTGGCGACAGACGGTGGGTGTTCTCCGAGGTCGAGGTGAACGCCAACATGGAAGATGGGGGCGTCGTCGTTCTCAACCTCGAGGCCGGCGCGGGGCAGGTGACGCGGCTGGCGGTGTCGGGGCCTCTCGCCCGCGAGATCTGGCGCAGAAGCGATCTTCGGGCCGTGCAGGCGGCGGTGGCGGCGGGCGGTATTGGCTCACGTTACAAGCATTACATGGAAGTCTCGCGTCGCCGCATCCTGTTCGAGCTGTTCAACGACGTCATGCTGCTCGAACGCGACCTTAACAGCGGGGACACCGTCGTCGATCTGATCCGGCGCTTCCGCGATCAGGGCGAGCAGATGGACAAGGCCCTGACGGCGCAGGTCACGGATCGGCTGATCGCACTTTGGCTGATGGCCCCGAACGTCAGGCGGCGCATTCACGATATCCTGTTCTACTACCCCTATTTCCTGACGGAATCGCAGCGCAAGTTCGATGACCTTTTCCTGGCCACCGAACGCGATCGCGATGTCTTCGACGAAGGCCTTTCGGCCCAGCCCATGCGCTCGGAGCTGCAACGCGCGATGCAGCCGCTGTTGCAGGGGCTCGCCGAGCTCGAATCCTCGTTGGCGCCGGTGGAGAGACTGCTGTCGGAGAGCCGCATGCGGGGAACCTGGCAGCACAAGCTCGCCCGCTTCCTGCCGAGTGTCGGTTCGGGCGTGAGCGCGACCACCGCGTTGGTCTTCGGCCCCGGTGTTGCCGGATTCGGCATGCTGGCCGGTGTCGTCGCCTCCGG
>JAQVKV010000612.1 GCA_028694545.1 Zavarzinia sp.
AGAAACTGATGGGCTTCTACGAGCGGGTGTGCGGTGCGCGCCTGCACGCGGCCTATTTCCGCGTCGGCGGCGTCCATCAGGACATGCCGGCGGGTCTTGCCGAAGACATCATGGAATGGACCGAGACCTTCCCCAAGGTGCTCGACGACCTCGAGACCCTGATCGTCGGCAACCGCATCTTCAAGCAGCGCAACGTCGACATCGGCGTCGTCTCGGCGGAAGAGGCGATCGCCTGGGGCTTTACCGGCCCCATGCTGCGCGGTTCGGGCGTTGCCTGGGACCTGCGCAAGTCGCAGCCCTATGACGCCTACGACAAGATGGATTTCGACGTCCCCGTGGGCCGCAACGGCGATTGCTACGACCGTTTCGTGCTGCGCTTCTACGAGATGCGCGAGTCGCTGAAGATCATCCGCCAGGCCATCCAGCAGATGCCCGAAGGCCCGGTGATGACCGAGGACGGCAAGGTGGCGCCGCCCAAGCGCGGCGACATGAAGCGGTCGATGGAAGCACTGATCCATCACTTCAAGCTCTATACCGAGGGTTTCCACGTCCCGGCCGGCGAAGTCTACGCCGCCGTCGAGGCGCCCAAGGGCGAATTCGCCGTCTATCTGGTCGGCGACGGCACCAACAAGCCCTATCGCTGCAAGATCCGCGCGCCGGCCTTCGTGCACCTCCAGGCCATGGATTTCATGGCCACGGGTCACATGCTGGCGGACGTGCCGGCGATCATCGGCAGTCAGGATATCGTGTTCGGGGAGGTCGACCGTTGAGCCATGGCGTAGCCCCGGCGGGCCCCTTCGAGCAGCCCGCCACCTTCGAGTTCAGCCCCGAGAACAAGGCCCTCGCGGACGTCATCATCGCGCGCTATCCGGAAGGCCGGCAGCGCAGCGCCCTTATCCCGCTGCTTGACATCGCGCAGCGCCAGGCCGGCGGCTGGCTGCCGCGCGCGGCCATGGAATATCTCGCGGACCTGCTCGGCCTCGCCGTGATCCGCGTGTATGAAGTGGCGTCGTTCTACACGATGTTCAATATGGCGCCGGTCGGAAAACACCTGGTCCAGGTGTGCACGACGACGCCGTGCTGGCTGCGCGGCTCCGATGCCGTGCTGGAAGCCTGCAAGACCCGCCTCGGCATCGGCATCAACGAGACCACGAAGGACGAGATGTTCAGCCTCATGGAGGTCGAATGTCTGGGCGCCTGCGTGAACGCGCCGATGATGCAGATCAACGACGATTACTACGAGGACCTGACCGCCGAGAAGACGGTCGAGATCCTCGATGCGCTGGCCAGGGGCGAGACGCCGGCGGCCGGCCCGCAGAACGGCCGGCAGATGTCGTGCCCCGAAGGCGGGCCGACCACGCTGACCACCCTCAAGGCAGGGGAGTGACGCGATGCTTCAGGACAAGGATCGCATTTTCACCAATCTCTACGGCTTCGAGGATTCGGGGCTGGCCGGTGCGCGGGCGCGCGGCGATTGGGACGGCACGGCGGCCATCATGGCCAAGGGCCAGGACTGGATCATCGACGAGATGAAGGCGTCCGGCCTGCGCGGCCGGGGTGGCGCCGGTTTCCCGACCGGCATGAAGTGGTCCTTCATGCCGAAGAAGTCGGATGGCCGGCCGAGCTACCTCGTCGTCAATGCCGACGAATCGGAGCCGGGCACCTGCAAGGATCGCGAGATCCTGCGCAACGACCCGCAGAAGCTGATCGAAGGCTGCCTGCTGGCTGGTTTCGCCATGCGCGCGGTCGCGGCCTATATCTACATCCGCGGCGAATTCATCCAGGAACGCCGGCGATTGCAGGCGGCGGTGGACGAGGCTTACGCGGCCGGCCTCATCGGCAAGAACGCCTGTGGTTCCGGCTATGACTTCGACGTCGTCGTGCACCATGGCGCCGGCGCCTATATCTGCGGCGAGGAAACCGCGCTGATTCAGAGCCTCGAGGGCAAGAAGGGCCAGCCGCGCCTGAAGCCCCCGTTCCCGGCCGGTGTCGGCGTCTGGGGCTGCCCGACGACGGTGAACAACGTCGAATCGATCGCGGTGGCCCCCACCATCCTGCGCCGGGGCGCCTCGTGGTTCGCCGGTCTCGGCCGGCCGAACAACACGGGCACCAAGCTGTTCTGCATCTCGGGCCATGTGAACAAGCCCTGCAATGTCGAAGAGGAAATGGGCATTCCGCTCAAGGACCTCATCGAGAAGCATTGCGGCGGCGTGCGCGGCGGCTGGGACAATCTGCTGGCGGTGATCCCGGGCGGCTCGTCCGTGCCCATGCTGCCGAAGTCGATCTGCGATGACGTGTTGATGGATTTCGACACGCTGCGCGGCCATCGCTCGGGCCTCGGCACGGCGGCGGTGATCGTCATGGACAAGTCCACCGACCTGATCAAGGCGATCGCGCGTCTGTCGAAATTCTACAAGCACGAATCTTGCGGCCAGTGCACGCCCTGCCGCGAAGGCACGGGCTGGATGTGGCGCGTCATGGAACGCATGGTCGTCGGCAAGGCGGAACCGGAGGAGATCGACACGCTCCTCGAGGTCACGACCCAGGTCGAGGGTCATACGATCTGCGCGCTCGGCGATGCCGCCGCCTGGCCGATCCAGGGGCTGTTCCGCCATTTCCGCCCCGTCGTCGAACAGCGTATCGCAGACTACAAGGCCCGGAACGCATCCCGGCCCGTGGCTG